>CAURHZ010000050.1:0-7485 GCA_963524345.1 uncultured Streptococcus sp. | reverse complement strand
ATGAAGGTTAGTAAATGAAATTAATCGTTTCAGTAATGCCAAGAAGTTTAGAGGAAGCTCAGGCTCTGGATGCCACGAGGTATCTGGATGCCGACATCATTGAATGGCGTGCCGACTATCTGCCTAAGGAAGCAATTTTGCAGGTGGCTCCAGCGATTTTTGAAAAATTCGCAGGCCGTGAGTTGGTTTTCACATTGCGAACTCGCTCTGAAGGGGGAGAAATCGAACTTTCTCCAGAAGAATATATCCATCTAATCAAGGAAGTGGCGCAACTCTATCAACCAGACTATATTGATTTTGAGTACTATAGCTACAAGGATGTTTTTGAGGAAATGCTGGACTTCCCAAATCTCGTTTTGAGTTACCATAATTTCCAAGAAACACCTGAAAATATGATGGAAATCTTGTCAGAGTTGACGAGCCTAAATCCAAAACTTGTTAAGGTTGCGGTGGTGGCTCATACGGAGCAGGATGTGCTAGACTTGATGAACTATACACGAGGCTTTAAAACCCTCAATCCTGAGCAGGAATATGTGACGATTTCTATGGGCAAGGTGGGCAAGGTCTCTCGTATCACTGCAGATGTGACGGGTTCGAGCTGGTCCTTTGCTAGTCTAGATGAGGCGAGTGCCCCAGGTCAGATTTCCCTAGCTAATATGAAAAAAATTCGGGAGATTTTGGATGAAGCTTGATGGCTATACACGTTTAGCTGCCGTTGTTGCCAATCCTATTAAGCATTCTATTTCCCCATTTATTCACAATAGCGCCTTTGAGGCGACAGCTACCAATGGTGCTTACGTGGCTTGGGAGATTGAAGCGGGTGACTTGGCAGAAACAGTGGCCAATATTCGTCGCTACCAGATGTTTGGCATCAACCTGTCCATGCCCTATAAGGAGCAGGTGATTCCTTATTTGGATGAGCTGAGCGATGAAGCGCGCTTGATCGGTGCGGTTAATACGGTTGTCAATGAGAATGGCAATTTAATTGGATATAATACAGATGGCAAGGGATTTTTTAAGAGCTTGCCTTCTTTTACAATTTCAGGTAAAAAGATGACCCTGCTGGGTGCAGGTGGTGCGGCCAAGTCAATTTTGGCACAGGCTATTTTGGACGGCGTCAGTCAGATTTCTGTCTTTGTTCGTTCAGTTTCTATGGAAAAAACAAGACCTTATCTAGACAAGTTACAGGAGCAGACAGGCTTTAAAGTGGACTTGTATGCTTTAGAAGATGTTCCTGAACTGCAAGCAAGGATTGCTGAGTCGGATTTACTGGTCAATGCCACCAGTGTGGGCATGGATAGTCAATCATCTCCAGTTCCTGAAAACATTGTCCTATCAGAAACTCTTTTAGTAGCAGATATCATTTACCAACCCTTTGAAACACCATTTTTGAAATGGGCTAGGAGGCAGGGTAATCCAGCGGTCAATGGTCTGGGAATGTTGCTCTATCAAGCTGCAGAAGCATTTCAACTGTGGACAGGCAAGGAAATGCCAACGGAAGAGATTTGGCAGTCCTTAACAGAAAAATACCAATAAAGAAAAGGAGACTCTCCTATGAAAATCAGAATCGATATTCCTCATCATCCTTATGATATTCAGATTGAAAAATGTTGTCTGGCTCAGGCTGGCCAATGGTTGCGAGAACTATGGCAATCACAAAAAGTGGTCATTGTAACAGACAATCATGTAGCCTCTCTCTATGCAGAGAAGGTCAAACTCAGCCTAGAAGATGCTGGTTTTCAGGTAGCAATTTTTGACTTTTTAGAAGGGGAGGAAAGAAAGAATTTAACCACTGTCCAGAAAGTCTATGAATTTTTAGTCAAGCAAGGTCTGACTCGTAGCGATGGAATCGTGGCTCTTGGTGGCGGTGTCGTTGGGGACTTGGCTGGTTTTGTAGCATCTACCTATATGCGGGGTATTCACTTTGTTCAGATTCCGACCAGCTTGACAGCTCAGGTGGATTCTTCTATCGGCGGAAAGACAGGTGTCAACACTCCATTTGCTAAAAATATGGTGGGGACCTTTGCCCAGCCAGACGGGGTTCTGATTGACCCACTTGTTCTTGAAACGCTTGGAAAAAGAGAGTTGATTGAAGGAATGGGTGAAGTTATCAAGTATGGCTTGATTGAGGATCCAGCACTTTGGGCTCTCTTGACGGAGCTAGATGGTTCTGTAGAGAGCATTCTGGAACATGCAGAGACCTTGATTGAACATTCTTGTCAGGTCAAGCGCAAGATGGTGGTTGAGGATGAGTTGGACAATGGTGTTCGCCTTTACCTCAATTTTGGCCACACTATTGGTCATGCCATTGAAGCAACGGCTGGTTATGGCAAGGTCATGCATGGAGAAGCTGTAGCCATGGGAATGGTGCAGATTTCCAAGGTTGCTGAGGAAAAAGGTCTCATGCCAGCTGGCATAACTCAGTCCATTACAGATATGTGTCAGAAATTTGGCTTGCCTGTTGACTATGAAAACTGGGATGTTGACAAGCTTTATCAGGCTTTGACTCATGATAAGAAGGCGCGTGGTAATATCTTGAAATTGGTCTTGGTGCCAGAGCTTGGTTCAGCGACTATCCACTCAGTTTCTCTGGAAGAGATGAAAGACTACTTGGTAAAATAAGGAGAGTGTATGAGATATTTAACTGCAGGAGAATCACACGGTCCCCGTCTGACGGCTATCATTGAAGGAATTCCAGCAGGACTTCCTTTGACAGCAGAGGACATCAATGAGGATTTGAAACGTCGTCAGGGTGGATACGGCCGCGGTGGTCGTATGAAGATTGAGAGTGACCAGGTTGTCTTTACTTCAGGCGTTCGCCATGGGAAGACGACAGGGGCTCCCATCACCATGGATGTCGTCAATAAGGACCATCAGAAATGGCTGGATATCATGTCTGCGGAGGACATTGAAGAGCGACTTAAAAGCAAACGAAAAATCACCCATCCTCGCCCCGGTCACGCCGACTTGGTTGGGGGGATCAAGTACCGTTTTGATGATTTGCGTAATTCCTTGGAGCGTTCATCTGCACGTGAAACCACCATGCGGGTGGCAGTTGGGGCAGTAGCCAAACGCCTCTTGGCTGAACTCGATATGGAGATTGCCAACCATGTCGTGGTCTTTGGTGGCAAGGAAATCGATGTTCCTGAGAATCTAACAGTCGCTGAAATCAAGCAACGAGCTGCCCAGTCTGAAGTTTCTATTGTCAACCAAGAACGAGAACAGGAAATCAAGGACTATATTGACCAAATCAAACGTGACGGTGATACCATCGGTGGGGTTGTCGAGACAGTTGTCGGAGGTGTTCCAGTTGGTCTTGGTTCCTATGTCCAATGGGACAGAAAATTGGATGCGCGATTGGCCCAAGCAGTTGTTTCTATCAATGCCTTTAAAGGAGTGGAATTTGGCCTCGGCTTTGAAGTTGGTTACCGTAAGGGCAGCCAAGTTATGGATGAAATTCTCTGGTCTAAAGAAGACGGCTATACTCGCCGTACCAACAATCTGGGTGGCTTTGAAGGTGGTATGACCAATGGACAACCCATCGTTGTTCGTGGCGTCATGAAACCCATTCCTACTCTTTATAAACCACTCATGAGTGTGGATATCGAGACTCACGAACCTTACAAGGCAACTGTGGAGAGAAGTGATCCGACCGCTCTTCCAGCTGCAGGAGTGGTCATGGAAGCTGTTGTAGCAACGGTTTTGGCACAAGAAATCCTTGAAAAATTCTCATCAGACAATCTAGAGGAATTAAAAGAGGCGGTAGCCAAACACCGAGACTATACAAAGAACTATTAAGGAGTTCCTATGGCAAAAACAGTCTATATCGCAGGTCTTGGTTTGATTGGAGCCTCTATGGCACTTGGTGTCAAACGTGATCATCCAGATTATGAAATTTTAGGTTATAATCGCAGTCAAGCTTCGAGAGATATCGCCTTGAAAGAAGGCATGATTGACCGTGCAACGGATGATTTTGCCAGTTTTGCTCCTTTGGCAGATGTCATCATCTTGACCTTGCCAATCAAACAGACCATTGCTTTTATTAAGGAGCTGGCAAACTTAGACTTGAAAGAAGGCGTCATTATCTCGGATGCCGGTTCGACCAAGTCAGCCATTGTGGATGTGGCGAAGGAATATTTAGCTGGCAAACCTGTTCGCTTTGTCGGGGCCCATCCCATGGCTGGTAGTCACAAGACAGGGGCTGCTTCTGCGGATGTCAATCTCTTTGAAAATGCCTACTATATCTTTACCCCTTCGAGCCTGACAAGTCAGGATACGCTTGAGGAAATGAAGGACTTGCTTTCAGGTCTTCACGCTCGCTTTATCGAGATTGATGCCAAGGAGCACGATCGGGTGACTTCTCAGATTAGCCATTTTCCTCATATTCTGGCTTCTAGTCTCATGGAGCAGACTGCGGTTTATGCTCAAGAACATGAGATGGCAAGGCGCTTTGCGGCCGGTGGTTTTCGAGATATGACCCGAATTGCGGAAAGCGAGCCGGGCATGTGGACTTCTATTCTCTTATCTAATCGTGAAACTATTCTGGATCGAATTGAGGATTTCAAGGAGCGCTTAGATGAGGTTGGACAAGCCATCAGCAAGGGAGATGAAGAGCAAATTTGGAACTTTTTCAATCAGGCGCGTGAGCAGCGTCAGGCTATGGAAATCCATAAACGTGGTGGTGTGGACAGTTCTTACGACCTCTATGTTGATGTTCCCGATGAAGAAGATGTCATCTTACGGATTTTGGAACTACTACGTGGAACTTCCTTGGTTAACATCCACATTAACGAGGAAAACCGTGAGGATATTCACGGGATTCTACAAATTTCATTTAAAAATGCTCAAGATTTAGAACGAGCCGAGCATCTCATAACAGAAAACACCGACTACACAGTCGTTGTCAAATAAGGAGAAAATCATGTCAAATATTTACGATAGTGCAAACGAACTCAGTCGCGGTCTACGCGAATTGCCAGAATACAAGGCTGTTAAAGCAGCTAAAGATGCAATTTCGGCAGATGCTGAGGCAAGTAAAATCTTTACAGAATATGTTGCCTTTCAAGAGGAAATTCAAAGACTAGCGCAGACAGGTCAAATGCCAGATGCTTCCTTTCAAGCGAAAATGGAAGGCTTTGGTAAGCAGATTCAGGGGAACAGCCTCTTGTCTGAATTCTTTACCAAGCAACAACAATTGGCAATTTACCTTTCTGACATTGAAAAAATTGTTTTTGAACCAGTTTCAGAATTGCTAAAATAAGAAAATAACTATCATAAAGTCAGGAATTTTTAAGGAATTTCTGGCTTTTTATGATAAAATAGGTAAAAGTATTGCAAGTATGAGGTCCAGTATGAAACTAAAAACAAACATTCGCCACCTACATGGCAGTATCAGTGTCCCAGGTGACAAGTCTATCAGCCACCGTTCCATTATCTTTGGAAGTTTGGCTGAGGGTGAGACCAAGGTTTATGATATTTTGCGAGGTGAAGACGTTCTTTCTACCATGCAGGTTTTTCGTGACCTTGGTGTTGAAATTGAGGATAAAGATGGGGTTATTACTATTCAAGGTGTGGGCATGGATGGTTTAGAAGCTCCGCGAAATGCCCTTGATATGGGAAATTCTGGAACCTCGATTCGCCTGATTTCAGGTGTCCTTGCTGGTGCAGATTTCGAAGTAGAAATGTTTGGAGATGATAGTCTTTCCAAACGTCCTATGGACCGTGTGACGATTCCTCTGAAAAAAATGGGCGTCAGCATTTCAGGGCAAACTGAGCGAGACCTGCCTCCTCTTCGCTTAAAAGGAACGAAAAATTTAACACCTATTCATTATGAGTTGCCGATAGCTTCTGCTCAAGTCAAGTCTGCCTTGATATTTGCAGCCTTGCAGGCTCAGGGTCAGTCAGTGATTATCGAAAAAGAATGCACTCGTAATCATACTGAAGATATGTTACAACAATTTGGTGGTCATTTAAGTGTGGACGGCAAGAAAATCACAGTCCAAGGGCCACAAAAATTGACAGGACAAAAGGTGGTCGTGCCAGGAGATATTTCCAGTGCAGCCTTTTGGTTGGCCGCAGGTTTGATTGTTCCAAACTCTCGTGTAGTGCTGCAGAATGTGGGCATTAATGAAACGCGTACTGGTATTATTGATGTCATTCGCGCCATGGGTGGAAAATTGGAAATAACTGAAATCGATCCAGTCGCTAAATCTGCTACCTTAACTGTTGAGTCTTCTGACTTAAAAGGAACAGAGATTGGTGGTGCTTTGATTCCACGTTTGATAGATGAATTGCCCATTATTGCCCTTCTGGCGACCCAAGCTCAAGGTGTAACAGTTATCAAGGATGCTGAGGAGCTCAAAGTCAAGGAAACAGACCGCATTCAGGTGGTGGCAGACTCTTTAAATAACATGGGTGCGGATATCACACCTACAGCAGATGGAATGATTATCAAAGGGAAATCAGCCCTTCACGGTGCTAGAGTCAATACTTTTGGTGACCACCGTATTGGCATGATGACGGCCATCGCAGCCCTTTTGGTAGCAGATGGAGAGGTGGAGCTTGCCCGTGCAGAAGCCATCAATACCAGCTATCCTAGCTTCTTTGATGATTTGGAGAGCTTGACTCATGGCTAAGGTGTTATTAGGCTTTATGGGGGCTGGCAAATCGACTATTGCAAGAGGCTTGGACCCTAATTACCTTGATATGGATGCTCTGATTGAGAAGCGCCTAGGCATGTCCATTGCGGATTTTTTCGCTGAAAAGGGAGAAGTGGCTTTTCGTAAGATAGAATCAGAAGTCCTAGCTGAGTTACTAGAAACAAATCAAGTTGTGTCAACTGGTGGGGGAGTGGTTGTTTCTCAGAGAAATCGCAACTTACTCAAGACCAATTCTGATAATATCTACCTAAAAGCTGATTTTGAAACCCTCTACCAACGCATATCAGCTGATAAGGACAATCAGCGCCCGCTTTTTCTAAATAATAGTAAGGAAGAGCTAGCAGCTATTTTTCAAGAAAGACAGGCCTGGTATGAAGAAGTGGCCAGTCGGGTTTTGGATGTGACCAAGCTAAGCCCAGAGGAAATTATAGAGGAACTGAGATGAAAATTGCGTATCTAGGTCCTAAGGGATCATTTTCACACCACGTTGTGCAGACAGCTTTTCCTCATGAGGAATTGCAGGCTTTTCCAAACATTACAGATGTCATCAAGGCCTATGAGCAAGGCTTGGCAGACTATTCTGTTGTGCCAGTTGAAAATTCTATCGAGGGTAGTGTTCATGAAACCTTGGACTACCTTTTTCATCAGGCTCGCATTCAAGCAGTTGCAGAAATCGTTCAGCCTATTCATCAGCAGTTGATGGTGGTTCCAGGTCATACTAAGATTGAAAAGATTTTTTCTCATCCACAGGCCTTGGCTCAAGGAAAGAAATTCATCGATGAACAGTATCCAGAGGCTCAAATTGAGGTAACAGCTAGTACAGCCT
>CAURHZ010000049.1:0-7521 GCA_963524345.1 uncultured Streptococcus sp. | reverse complement strand
GAACAACTCTACAATATGGTTTGCGACCTAAAAGTTGCTGAGAAAGAAGGCATTCTGGCAGTGGATTATTTTGGAAAGGATCCACGGGCTATGGTGGACCAAGTTCTTTCAGATTTGCCTAAACGCTCTCTAGGATCCTATGTGGGACTCGTCATTCTACTTGGAGTGATCTTAGTTGGCATGCGTTATTTAATGGATTTTACCTGGATGACGCCACTGAAAATCGAACCCCTGACCTATGTTGTTATTTTATTCAATTTCCTGATGTTTAGCCAGTTCATCACGTGGCTTTGGTCCAAACAGAGCTATGGTGAAATGAAGAAGCCTTGGGCTATTTTTATCAGTGTGATCTGCCTGATGGTATTTCTGAACATCGTACGACTATTTTCGCTCTATTTTGGCCACATTGGGAGTCTCTTCTTATCAGATGGTTGGGCGGTTGTTCTTGCTGTCCTAGTCCTACTTGGGTTTGCGGTTATGGCTTATAGAAGCAGGGAGCGTTTGATGACGAGTCTACTAGTCATGGGCCTGACTTTCCTAGTTACGGGATGCTGGATTCGTCTTGTGAATCAGGAAACTGCTCACTTATTAGGCTGGCTACTTCCTCTCATAGGACTAGTCCTGACCTTCGTTGTATTTCGTCTCCAAAGAAAGGGGGAAGAAAGATGACATCAGTTATTTATTATGAAGAAACGCAGGCTTTGGTTCAAACCTTTAGCCAGGAGGACCAAGTTTATTTCCAAGATCTATGGGATTATTTCAATTTCGCCGGTTTCTTATATGAGGAGAAGGCTTTGAGAGAGCAGGTCTATAATTTAGCACTAGACTTTTCGCAAGCAGGAGCGGATGGATTGACAGCAAAGGACTATTTTGGTCTCGATCCAAAGGAAATGGCAGACCAAATCATCGAAAATATGCCCAAAGAATCGACACGGTCTGTTCTGAAATATGGGGCGATCATCTCGGGAATTGTGATTTTTTATCGCCTCTTAAGTGATTTTGCTTCACAAGCGGTCCTGGTTCTCAAGCCTCTAGTCTATTTAACCGACATCATTTTGGGACTCCTAGCAATTGTGCTACTATTCTATCTCCTTCGTCGCCTCATTTTTGCAGAAGAAAAGTCGAAAAAAGCAATCCATGTAGCAGTCGTTTTGGTTCTAGGAGTCTATTTCGCTAGTGAGATCGTGGGGGTTCGTTTCTTACCAGCACTTGCTTGGTTGACAGTGCCGAATCCATGGGATACTCTCCTTATGACAGGAGCTAGTGGAGCTCTCATTCTTTGGCAATGGAAAGAAGAGCTTGGCAGAGCCTTCATCTTTCCTATCGTTGCCTTTTTAGTGGTTGGATTTTTACATCGCTGGACCTTGGCACAAGGAGTTCAGAATCTTGGTATGACAGTTCTTCTGCCCACAGCGATCATCATCTTTGGGCTGGTTATTTATTATTGGTTTACGATTCGTTCTTTGAAACAGAATAGGACGGAAAGTGATAAATAGAAAGAAAAGGAGGGCTTGGACAAAAGTCCTAGCCTCTCAATTGTTTTTGGATTGTCGAGCAAGACGCAGTGGTTGAGTGGGCTCTACTACGCTGATTTCATCAGCTTTTACAGCCCTACTCAACTGTGCGGAGGTGGGACGACGAAATCGAATTCTAACGAATGACCGATTTCTTTCCCACTCCCTTTTCTGATCCAAGTATGATAGAATAAACTCAATAGATGGGAGAATATACATGAATCTATTTCGAAAAAAGGCTTTGGGACAGGTTCACCCAGGGTTAAACCGCCATTTACGGTTGTGGGATTTGATTATTTTAGGAATCGGTGCCATGGTGGGGACAGGGATCTTCACGATTACGGGGACTGCAGCGGCGAATTTAGCTGGTCCAGCCCTCATCCTTTCGATTGTGATTGCGGCTTTTTGCGTCGGTTTATCTGCCCTCTTCTTTGCAGAATTTGCCTCTCGCATTCCTTCAACTGGTGGAGCCTATAGTTATCTCTATACCATTTTTGGAGAGTTTCCAGCCTGGATTGCAGGTTGGTTGACTGTGATGGAATTCATGACCGCCGTATCAGGGGTAGCCTCAGGTTGGGCTGCTTATTTCAAGGGGTTGTTGGCCAATCTTGGCTGGCGTCTGCCGACGGCTTTAAATGGGACTTTTGATCCAGCTGCGGGAACTTATGTGGATCTCTTACCTATTTTGGTCATGGTCCTAGTCACAGCCTTGGTCCTTATGAATGCAAAAGCCGTCTTACGCTTCAATTCCTTGCTGGTCTTACTCAAGTTCTCAGCTCTTACCTTGTTTATTCTTGTCGGGATTTTTCACCTAAACCCTGGCAACTGGGCAAACTTTGCCCCTTATGGCTTTGGCGAAATTTATGGTGGTCAAACAGGTATTATGGCTGGCGCTTCGCTCATGTTCTTTGCCTTTCTTGGTTTTGAGTCCATTTCAATGGCGGTCGATGAAATCAAGGAACCACAAAAGAACGTTCCTCGCGGCATTGTCCTTAGTCTTTTGATCACAACGGTTCTTTATATCTTGGTTACCCTGGTTTTGACCGGCATGGTTCCTTTTAAGAACTTAAATGTAGATGATGCGGTTGCCTTTGCCCTCCGTCAGGTAGGAGCTAGCTGGGCAGGGAATTATGTATCGTTGGTCGCTATTTTGACCCTGATTACCGTCTGCATTTCGATGACCTTTGCCCTCTCACGGATGATTTACAGTTTGGCGCGAGATGGCCTTTTGCCAAAAGCTATGAAACAGCTCGATCCTAAAACCAGAATCCCAAAAAATGCGACCCTGGTCGCTGGAGTAATGGCTGCCATTGCTGGTGGAGTTTTTCCGCTAGCTAGTATCGCTTCCTTTTTAAATATCTGTACCTTGGCTTACCTGGTTATGTTGGCCTTCGCCCTCTTGAAATTGCGCAAGGAACACGGTGCTCCTGGACCTGGTGAATTTAAAACGCCTTTGGTTCCGGTCTTGCCAATCCTATCAATTGTGGTCTGTGTGTCCTTTATGACCCAGTATTCTCTATCGACCTGGCTGGCCTTCGGAGTTGCTCTCTTGATTGGGATAGGAATTTATTTTGGCTATGGGTACCAACATTCAGAAGAACATAAATAAAAGATGAAAGCTAGAGTAGAAGAACTCTGGCTTTTTGTATAGGGAAAGCTCTTTTTTTGGTATAATAAAGGGAGAAAGTTAAATAGATAACAAAGGAGAACACCATGACATTTGAAGAGATTTTACCAGGCTTAAAGGCCAAGAAAAAATATGTACGAACAGGATGGGGTGGAGCAGAAAACTATGTCCAATTGTTTGATACCATCGAGCAAAATGGAGTGGCTCTGGAAGTGACACCTTATTTCCTCATCAACGTATCTGGTGAAGGAGAAGGCTTTTCCATGTGGAGTCCAACTCCCTGTGATGTTCTAGCGACAGATTGGGTGGAAGTCCATGACTAAACGGGTCTTGATTACAGGCGTGAGCTCCGGGATTGGTCTGGCGCAAGCTCGTTTGTTTTTAGAAAAAGGTTATCAGGTTTTTGGAGTGGATCAGGGAGCGGATCCTCAGTTGCCAGGCAATTTTCACTTCTTACAGCGAGACTTAACCTTGGATTTGACACTAATCTTTGACTGGTGTCCTGAGGTAGACGTCTTGTGCAATACAGCTGGAGTCTTGGATGCTTACAAGCCACTTCTTGAGCAAAGCGCTCAGGAGATTCAGGAGATCTTTGAGATCAATTACGTGACTCCGGTAGAACTGACACGGCATTATCTGACTCAAATGTTGGAGAAGAAGCAAGGGATCATCATCAATATGTGCTCCATTGCTTCTAGCCTAGCAGGAGGTGGCGGTCACGCTTATACTTCCTCCAAGCATGCTCTAGCAGGCTTTACCAAACAGCTGGCCCTGGATTATGCAGAATCTGGCATTCAAGTCTTTGGCATTGCACCAGGGGCCGTCAAAACAGGCATGACCGCAGCGGATTTTGAACCAGGAGGCTTGGCTGACTGGGTAGCCAGTGAAACACCTATCAAACGCTGGATTGAGCCAGAGGAAGTGGCAGAAGTTAGCCTCTTTTTGGCTAGTGGGAAGGCGTCTGCCATGCAAGGGCAAATCCTGACCATTGATGGTGGCTGGAGTTTGAAGTAGGGAAATGAAAAAGCAGGAGTTAAAATCTTATTATGAAATGTAATTGTTTTTTCCTTACTGAAAAACTATCAAACCTAGGTGGACAATTGAGTTACGACAGTAGTGAGACAGGTATTTACCTCTATGCTAAAGAAGATCTTACTGAACGAAATTAAACCTACCAGAGCGATCATGATGAATCAGATTTCTTTATAATTAGTCAAGATGGAGATCTAGCCTATTTCATCAAAAAATACGGGGATGATAACATTTATGAAGATAAGGGAGGGTTAGTTCAGAATAACTTTCTGAATGGGATACTTGAAACTTTAAGAGATTTTTTTAGAAGAAACGAATAGTACAATTGATTTGCTAAGTTATTGTGGAATGAAGGTGAAATCATGATTAAATTAGTGAATGTTACTAAATGTTTTAGTGATGGATCGAATGTCAGATATATTTTCAAAAATTGTAATTTTGAATTTAAAAAAGGTAGCACGACTGCAATAGTTGGCCGTTCTGGATTAGGAAAAACTACTCTTGTTAAATTAATATTAGGGATTACCAGTTTAAATGAGGGGGATATCTTAGTCTGTGGTAGTTCCGTTTTAGATATGAAAAATTTGAGTAAGGTAAGGCGTAGGAATATTGGCTGTGTGTTCCAAAACTTTAATTTGATTTCAGGTTTCACGGTGAAAGAGAATATTCTACTTCCAAGATATTTTTTTGAAAATGGAGAGAATAACATTGACGAAATTTGTAACACTCTAGGTCTTTCAAAAGAAATGTTAAGTAAGAGTATTGATAAGATTAGTGGAGGTGAAAAACAAAGAGTTGCTTTGGCAAGAGCTCTTATTAATAATCCAGAAATATTGATAGCAGATGAACCTACTGGTAATTTAGACGCTGATAACGAACAAAATATAATAGAATTGTTAAAGAGGATCAATGAAGAGTTAGGTATCACGATTATAACAGTAACTCATAGTGATAAGGTGGCGAATAGTATGCAGTCTATTTGCACAGTTGTTGATGGCAAAATTGAGTACGTAAGGAGATGATAAAATGAATCATTCCATATTATTCATTGCTAGAAGAGATTTAGAAGTTAACAAACGAAGATATAGATTAGTTAGACTGTCAATAGCGATCTCTGTTTTGCTAATTGTTTTAGTGATGCTCATTTCTAATTCTTTCTATAATAAAATGATTAAAGAAATGACTGTAGCAAATAAAAATGTTGTTACTGTTGCCTTTGGTAATAAAGAAAATTCTCTGAATTATAAAGCTTTGCCTTTGTTTTCTAATGAAGATATTGATCAAGTAAAAAAAATAGATGAAGTAAAGAATGCTACTGGTGTAAAACTTTTATTTACGGATGATATCAAATTCCAAAATGGTAAGACATCGGTTTCCAATACCATCCATTGTCTAGAAGAAAAGTATTTAAAAAACCTGAATATTAGAATTACTGATGGAAAATTTCCAGAGAAGGACAATGAAATATTAATCGGAAATTCCGTACACAAGGCTACATCAATGAATGTCGGAGATACGGTGACTATTAGGATTGATAATCATTATGTAAAGTTTGTAATTTCGGGAATTATAGACAAGCAAGAAGCGCAGTTGTTTTCTACGTTGCCAACAGAAATAAATCAAATGATGGCAATAAATATTAATAGTAGTAGCGTCTCATCAAATAAATATTACTATCTGAATGCTACTGTAAAAAATGGAACCGATTTAAATGAGGCAGCAAACAGGATAGAAAAGATTGTTTTAAAAAATGAAAATTTAAAACAATCTTTATTAGGGACAGGATTAGATGTTGTTGTAGCAACACAACAGGATGTTATAAATATGCTATCCAGATGGTTTTCCTACATCGACCTTTTTATCCTATTAATCATAGTTCTTATCTCTATTGTAGCGATTATTAATATTATCAATATTCTAGCCATTACCATTCAGGAGAATCATAAACAGATCGCAACTTTTAAAATCATCGGTGCATCTGATCGACAGATAAAAAGAATATATTTATTTGAAAGCTTCATGATGGGAGTTCGAGGCACAAGCGCGGGATTGGTGATAGGAATTGCTATTTCTTATTTGATCATCTTTTTGAGTGGATTACCACTAGATATTGAACTTATCAGATTGTTGTTCCCAGTATTAATAGGGATTCTCACTTCAGTTTTTGCAGGATTTTTGGTATCTAAAAAAATTACTAAAATAGATATTGAAAAAGTATTAAATCAATAGAGAAGAAATGATTAGTGGCAATCAGAGATGGTGTTGCAAAAAGAAAAGCTATACTGATTTCATTATCGACTGAGCTTTGAATGAAAGTAGGAGGATTTGATGAAAATCAAACATCACTTTGGGGTATACGGGGTCTGTCTTCAAGAGGGGAAACTGCTCTGTATTGAAAAAACAAGAGGCCCCTATCAACATCGTTTTGATCTACCGGGTGGTAGTCAGGAACTCGGTGAGGGGTTGACAGAAACCCTTAAGAGAGAAGTTCTGGAAGAGACGGGCTATACCCTTAGCCGTTACTCAAATCCTAGGGTTTATGACGTGCTGGTTCAAGAAGAGGGGAAAGACTTCGCAGTACACCATATTATGGCCTTTTATGATATAGTGCTCGATTTCGAGAGCTCTCAAAAATCCCTTCCTCAGGAGGTTCTTGATGGAAGTAATGATTCAGCAAATGCCATTTGGGTCCCTATTGAGCAGATGACCCAAGAAAATGCCTCACCTTTAGTATTAAAAGTGAAGGCAGAGTTACGAGGAATTCCTGAATTAGAACTGACAAGCTATAAGAATTGGAAGGTGAAATAGAGGGATAATGGAACTATTTAACACATGGAAGAAATATATGGTTCTCTATGGTCTTAACTCTCAAATCGGGACTGTTTATCGAAACAGTGATAGGACAACGATTTTTTATGATATTGGGAATTTTCTATACCTAGCAGGGGAGTTAGATTCCAGATTTTGGGAAGATTTTGTTAGGCAATATGGTTTAGATTATAAGATTATTATTTCAGAAGACACTAAGTGGCAAGATTTTCTGCATCGGCAAGTTGGGTTAATTTCTTTTACTCGCTATTCTTTTAGGGATAAGGCAAATTTTCAAGTTGAATTTCTAAATGATCTAGTTACTCAGTTAGAGAAAGGTTACAATATTGTGCCTATTGATAATCGTATTTATAACTGCCTTTCTGAGGAAGAATGGTCACAAGATTTACAGGGGGATTTTGAGTCCTACCAGGATTTTGCTTTAAAAGGTGGATTTGGCTTTGTGATTCTTAAAAATAATGAAGTGATTGCTGGGATTTCCTCAGGGTTAGTTTACCAAGGAGCAGTTGAAGTGGAAGT
>CAURHZ010000048.1:0-7596 GCA_963524345.1 uncultured Streptococcus sp. | reverse complement strand
ACTGTTTTGAGGTTGCAGATGGAAGCTGACGTGGTTTGAAGAGATTTTCGAAGAGTATTAGCTTTTTACATTCTGATAGATTCTAGTCAATCTGTAAACAAAGGGCGAGGAAAACTCCTGCCCTTTTTATCCGATTAAATTTGTCACCCAGATTTGTTTGAGCCAACTAGTTGTTACCGGTATGCTCTGGATGATGTGTTTTGCGACGATACTTTTTTCAAGAGGATTTTGAATAGCTGCCATGGGAATGGTCGCCAAAATTGTCAAGGCCATTTGCAAGACAAATAAGGTCACCAACATGGACAAGATCCCTGCTGAAACTTGGAACAACTTACCACCCAGTTTTTTACTAGGAATCAAGTGCAAGAGGAGACCAAGCAAACGACCGATGCTATAGACAATTCCAAATACAAGCAAGTAGCCTATTCCTGCGTAAAAAACCTTATCCAACTGAAAGAGTTGATCCGATGGGAAAAAGAAAGTCCCCTGACCTTCCTGCGGATTTGCATAAGGGAGCAATAAATGAAATTGCTCTCCAAGCCCCTTATAAAACTGGCCAGCCACAAAAGCCGATGCCATGGCTGAAATCAGGTAATAAACCTGTAAGAGCAGGCCTCTCCGATAGCCGATATAAAATCCCCAAGCCAAGACCAATAGAAGAAGGAGTGAAATCATAAGGGATCCTCAATCTTGCTCTGTTCTTGCTTGCAAGTCACAAGCTTGTGACGGAGTTCTTCTAATTCTTGCTCCTTATCATCAAATTCAATCTCACGACTGAGTTGAGTTGACAAACAGTTGACTGCCAACAAAAGAGCGATTGTTTCATCGTCTGCACTAGGCATTTGTTCTTTAATTGCTTGGTATTTTTCTGTCGCAACCTTGGCGATTTCCTCCATAAAAAGGTTATCATGCTCGCTTGTCAAGGTTAATGATTTTTTCCCGAATGTAAATTTGAATCGATTTAGATTTGCCATAAAATTCACCTCACGATATTATACCAAAATTCGCTAATTTTGTCAGTTTTTACAAATTTACCTGCTTTTATGGTACAATAGAAACTATGGCAAGTATAACACTCACACCAAGTGAAAAGGAGATTCAGGCTTTTCTTGAACACTACCAAACCAGTCTGGCTCCCAGTAAGAATCCCTATATCCGCTACTTTTTGCGACTACCTCAAGCAACCGTTTCTATCTATACTTCTGGAAAGGTTTTGCTTCAGGGAGAAGGAGCCGAGAAATACGCTAGTTCCTTTGGCTATCAGGTTCTAGAGAAAACCAGCGGACAAAATCTCCCTTTGATTGGGACAGATGAGGTGGGAAATGGTTCCTACTTTGGTGGGCTTGCAGTTGTGGCTTCCTTTGTCACACCTGACCAGCATGCCTTCTTGCGAAAACTCGGTGTGGGGGATTCTAAGACTCTGACAGACCAAAAAATCCGTCAGATTGCCCCTATCCTCAAGGAAAAAATCCAGCACCAGGCACTGCTTCTCTCACCAAGCAAGTACAACGAGGTCATCGGAGACCGCTACAACGCTGTTTCTGTTAAGGTAGCCCTCCATAACCAGGCTATCTATCTCCTTCTTCAAAAAGGACTTCAGCCTGAGAAAATTGTGATTGATGCCTTTACCAGTGCTAAAAATTATGACAAGTACTTGGCACAAGAGACCAATCGTTTCAGCAATCCTATCAGCTTAGAAGAAAAGGCTGAGGGCAAATACTTGGCTGTCGCAGTTTCTTCTATCATTGCGCGTGATCTCTTTCTGGAAAATCTTGAAAATTTGGGACGAGAGCTGGGCTATCAACTTCCAAGTGGAGCTGGAACGGCTTCTGATAAGGTGGCTAGCCAGATTTTGCAAGCCTATGGTATGCAGGGACTCAATTTCTGCGCTAAACTGCACTTTAAAAATACTGAAAAAGCGAAAAAACGCTTAGAAAGGTAAGTTATGAATTCATTTAAAAATTTCTTAAAAGAGTGGGGACTATTCCTCCTGATTCTGTCATTACTAGCTTTGAGCCGTATCTTTTTTTGGAGTAATGTCCGCGTAGAAGGCCACTCCATGGATCCTACCCTAGCGGATGGCGAAATCCTCTTTGTTGTCAAACACCTCCCTATTGACCGATTTGATATCGTGGTGGCTCATGAGGAAGACGGAAATAAGGACATTGTCAAACGTGTTATCGGAATGCCTGGCGATACCATCCGTTACGAAAATGATAAACTTTACATCAATGACAAAGAGACAGATGAACCTTACCTAGCTGACTACATCAAACGCTTCAAGGATGACAAACTCCAAAGCACCTACTCAGGCAAGGGCTTTGAAGGAAATAAAGGAACCTTCTTTAGGAGTATTGCTGAAAAAGCTCAAGCCTTCACAGTTGATGTCAATTACAACACCAACTTTAGCTTTACTGTCCCAGAAGGAGAATATCTTCTCCTCGGAGACGACCGCTTGGTTTCGAGCGACAGCCGCCACGTAGGTACCTTCAAAGCAAAAGATATCACAGGGGAAGCTAAATTCCGCTTCTGGCCAATCACCCGTATCGGAACATTTTAAGAAATCGAAGAGGCCGAGAATCAACACTCTCAGCCTCTTCTTCTATCGTGAGAAGACGATTGTTCACTCCCGGTCTAACTAGGATAGAAACAAAGTTATACTCAATGAAAATCAAAGAGCAAACTAGGAAGCTAGCCGCAGGTTGCTCAAAGCACTGCTTTGAGGTTGTAGATAGAACTGACGAAGTCAGTAACATATATACGGCAAGGCGAAGCTGACGTGGTTTGAAGAGATTTTCGAAGAGTATTAACTCTCACCTATTTATGCAAAGGAATCTTATGGAAGTTTATTTTTCAGGAACCATTGAACGGATTATTTTTGAAAATCCCAGCAATTTTTATCGCATTCTCCTCCTAGAAATCGAAGATACGGACGCAGAAGATTTTGATGATTTTGAAATCATTGTCACCGGTACCATGGCTGATGTGATTGAGGGAGAAGACTACACTTTTTGGGGGCAAATTGTCCAGCATTCCAAGTATGGGGAACAACTGCAAATCAGCCGTTATGAACGTGCAAAACCGACTAGCAAGGGATTGGTCAAGTACTTTTCAAGTAGCCATTTCAAAGGGATTGGTCTCAAGACAGCTCAGAAAATCGTGGATACCTATGGCGACAATACCATTGACGAAATTCTGCAACACCCCGAAAAGCTAGAAGGCATCTCAGGACTCTCTGCTAAAAATCGCGAGGCATTCGTCTCCACTCTTCGTCTCAACTACGGAACGGAGATGGTCTTGGCCAAACTAGCCAACTACGGCATCCCCAATAAACTAGCCTTTCAGATTCAAGACTTTTACAAGGAAGAAACCCTTGATGTGGTTGAAAATTATCCCTACCAACTGGTTGAGGATATCAAGGGCTTGGGCTTTACTATTGCTGACCAACTAGCTGAGGAACTAGGCATCGAAAGTCAGGCCCCTGAACGCTTCCGCGCCGGTCTAGTTCACAGTCTTTTTCAGGCCTGTATGGAAACAGGGGATACCTATGTTGAAGCACGGGATTTGCTGGAACAAACCCTCACTCTCCTTGAATCTTCCCGTCCCGTAGAACTGGACCCCAGCCAAGTAGCTCAAGAACTCTCCTACTTGATCGAAGAAGACAAGGTTCAGCAGATTGATACCAAAATCTTTGATAATAGTCTCTTTTTTGCTGAGGAAGGGATCCGCAGTCACTTGGTTCGTATCCTTGAAAAAGGAAAACAGAAGAGCCAAGATTTAGAAACTATTCAAAAACATATCACTACTGTCGAGCAAGAACTAGGGATTGAGTATGATAGAATTCAAAAACAAGCTATCTGCGACGCTATCCAGAACAAGGTCTTTATCCTGACAGGTGGGCCTGGCACTGGTAAGACAACTGTTATCAATGGAATCATCGCTGTATATGCACTTTTAGAAGGACTTGACCTCAGAAAAAAAAGTAACCTGCCGATTCTTCTGGCTGCTCCAACTGGCCGAGCAGCTCGGCGTATGAATGAATTGACAGGTTTGCCTAGCGCAACCATACACCGCCATTTGGGAATGACAGGCGACGATGATACCAGTCATCTGGAAGATTATCTGGATGCCGACTTTATCATCGTAGATGAATTCTCTATGGTCGATACTTGGCTGGCCAATCAACTCTTCTCCAACATCTCTTCTAACAGTAAAATCCTCATCGTGGGTGACAGCGACCAGTTGCCTTCTGTCAGTCCTGGACAGGTTCTAGCTGATCTGCTTCATATTCCTTTAATTCCTCAGACTCGTTTGGAAAAAATTTACCGACAAAGCGAAGAATCAACCATAGTAACCCTAGCAAGTCAGATTCGACAGGGCATCTTGCCAGCTGATTTTACCCAGAAAAAAGCAGACCGTTCCTACTTTGAAATTGCTAGCGGCCATATTCCTGCTACCATTGAAAAGATCTTAGGTGCCGCCCTCAGAAGCGGTATCCCTGCCCGTGATATCCAAGTTCTGGCTCCCATGTACCGAGGGACAGCAGGGATTGATGCCATCAATCAACTCATGCAAGACCTCCTGAACCCACCACAAAAAGATCAAGTCAGTTTTGAGGCTCCCCAGTGTCACTATCGCAAGGGAGACAAGGTCATTCACTTGGTCAATGATGCTGAAATCAATGTCTTTAATGGAGATTTGGGAGCTATCACAGACCTGATTCCTGGTAAATACACCGAGTCGAAACAAGATGAGATTGTCATTGATTTTGATGGCAACGAGGTCTCTTACCCACGTAACGAATGGTACAAGATTCGCCTGGCCTATGCCATGAGTATCCATAAATCACAGGGAAGTGAGTTTCCTGTTGTCATCCTACCTATCACTAGTGCTAGTAGGCGTATGCTGGAGCGCAATCTCATCTATACAGCCATTACACGCGCCAAAAGCAAGCTTATCTTACTAGGTGAATTACAGGCCTTCGACTATGCTACCCAACATATCGGAACTGCCCGAAAAACCTATCTGATTGAACGCTTCAGTGATTTAATTGAAAATGTTGAAGAAAAGCAACCAGCTGTCTCTGAAACAGCCACATCAAGTACCTCTGAACAATCCTACATCCTAACCGAAGAAAATTGGGATAGCATCCCCGCCATGATTGGGATTACTGACGCAGACCTCAGAGAGATTTTTGGAAAATAGTGCATAAGAAAACCCACCTAATCAGGTGGGATTTTTGTTTATTAAGATTATTTAACTGTTGCTGTGCTTGTGATCAATTCAACAGCTTTTTTGATTGTGATATCGTGTTTCAACATATCAGCTGAAAGCAAGCTTTGTACTTGAGCAACTTCCATGTTGTAGTCTGTAGCCAATTGCTCGATTTCTTTTTGAATTTCTTCTTCTGAAGCATCAAATCCTTCAGCTTTGGCAACTGCTTCGATAACAAGGTTAGTCTTAGTACGTGACTCAGCTTCTCCCTCGTATTGTTTATGAAGGTCTTCTTGAGTTGTTCCAGTAATTTGGAAGTACATGTCAGGGTTGATACCTTGACGTTGCAAGTTTCCAAGGAATTCATTTACTGAACGATGAACTTCTTCATGAATCATTTCTTCTGGAAGCTCTACGATTTCAGCGTTTTCTACAGCTTTATCAATTGCTGCACCTTCAACTGCATCTTTGTATGCTTCTTCTTTAGCAGCAGCCAATTCGTTACGGTATTTTTCTTTCAATTCAGCAAGTGTTTCAACTTCTTCATCGATGTCTTTTGCAAGCTCATCGTCAAGAGCTGGAACTTCTTTAGCTTTTACTTCGTGGATAGTTGTTACGAATTTAGCTTCTTTACCTGCAAGATCTTCTGCTTGGTAGTCTTCTGGGAATGTTACGATAACATCAACAGTTTCACCAGCTGAGTGACCTACCAATTGGTCTTCGAAACCAGGGATGAATTGACCTGAACCAAGTCCAAGTGAGAAGTTTTCACCTTTTCCGCCATCAAATTCAACACCATCGATAGAACCAACGAAGTCGATGACAACAGTGTCACCGTTTTCAGCAGCAGCTTCTTTGATAACCAATTCAGCCAAGTTGTTGCGTTCGCGTTCGATACGCTCTTCAACGTCAGCATCAGTTACTTCTTTTTCTACATCTACTGATACTTCAAGGTTTTTGTAGTCACCCAATTTTACTTCAGGTTTTGTAACAACTTCAGCAGTGATAACCCAGTCTTGACCTTTTTCCATTGAAGTCACGTCAATTTTTGGTTGTGCAACGACTTCAAGACCAGCTTCTTTTACAGCTGCTTCATAAGCGTTTGGCAAAAGAGCGTTCATAACGTCTTGGTAAAGTGATTCTTCACCAAATTTTTTGTCGAAGATAGGACGTGGAAGGTGACCTTTACGGAAACCTGGAACATTAAGAGATTTCTTCACTGAGTTGAAGACACGGTCCAATTCTGGTTTGATTTGGTCTTGAGAGATAGTGAAAGTCAAGACACCACGGTTTGTTTCTTTGTTTTCAAATGATACAGACATTCTGTCATTTCTCCTTAAAATTTTTTAAATACAGTCTATTATAACATAAATGGGCGACTTTTTTCAAGTAATGAATGCGCTTTTCAATGATGCTAGAGGTGCTTACTCGCTTCTTTGATGCTAAATCAAGTCATTTATCCAACATTATTTTATATAACTACTAAAACTCCTCATGCCCCACCAAGTGGTGCTGAAAGGCATAGACCGCCGCTTGGGTGCGATCGCTGACCTCAAGTTTGGCAAGAATGTTGGACACATGGGTTTTGACCGTCTTAAGAGAGATAAAGAGTTCATCTGCGATGCGCTGATTTTCGTAACCCTTAGCAATCAGTTGGAGAACGTCTCGCTCACGCGCAGTCAAGTCCTCATGAAGTTCCATGTGATTGCGGTGGTATTCGACCTTCTTGCTGACCTCTTGCTCAATGGCCAGCTCCCCAGCAGCCACCTTACGGACAGCGTGGAGCAGTTCATCTGCACTAGAAGTCTTAAGCATATAGCCTTTGGCACCAGCATTCAAGACCGGCATGATTTTTTCATTGTCCAAGTAAGAGGTCACAATCAAAATCTTGGCTTCAGGCCATTCTTTGAGGATGGCCAAGGTCGCGTCAATCCCATTCATCTCAGGCATGACAATATCCATGACAATGACATCTGGACGCAATTCCAAGGCCAAGTCAATACCTTGAGACCCGTTTGCCGCCTCGCCCACAACTTCTACATCGTCTTGGAGGTCAAAGTAGCTTTTCAAGCCCAATCGGACCATTTCATGGTCATCTACCAGTAAAATTCTCATCTCTACTCCTTTATAATTCATTGTCTAACAGGGGAATACGGATATCAACCGCCAGCCCTTGCTTGGGAGCTGTCAAAAGCCGAACCCTTCCTGCCATATCTTCAACCCGCTCCTTAATATTGCGGAGTCCATAACTCAAGTCATCGAAGCTCCCCAATTGGAAACCAATCCCATTGTCCACCACCTTCAGCTGCAATTCAAGATCCGTCTGATAGAGATAGACATCCAAACAAGAGGCCTGGGCATGACGAAGGGTATTGCTGATCA
>CAURHZ010000047.1:0-7941 GCA_963524345.1 uncultured Streptococcus sp. | reverse complement strand
TTTTGGTGTTGTTTGTTGTTTGTGAATTCACTTGCAGGATTTAATGATAATTTCTATATGGGAGCAGGTATAAGTATTGTTGAAGAACTCATTTTCATAGCTATCTTTTACCTCGGAACCTACTACATCTTGAGAAACAAGGTTAATTTGCAATAGTTTTAAAGTCTAGCGATAATAACTCGCTAGGCTTTTTTATCATCTTTAACATAATGTAAATAAAATGCGTAAACAAAAAATAACGAATTTGTTATAACAAAATCTAATACACCACTAAACTAAATATATTCTTATAACGCAATTTACTAAGTATGAGAACGATATTCCAACATACTTGAGGTCTTATTAAAATTACCCCCTATAACTATAATGAAGTTTTTACACAAAATTATTGACACAATTGACAATGTTTTTAATCTATATAAGCTTCTTGTATGATACAATAGAGTTATTAAAAATAAATAACTTTTAGGAGTCCCATATGAAACAAAGAAATAGATTACTATTTTTAGTCTTATTATTTATTAGTATTTTCTTAGGAGCTTGTTCCCAAAATTCAGCTCAAACAGAAATAACAGGAAAAGGAATAGTTGAATTAATAAACGAAAGCAGAGAGAGAGTATTCTTCGTCGCTAACGCCTCTAGTGATACAATTTCAAAAGATGATAAAATAACGTATATATATTTCACGAAAAATGGCAACATTACATCCTATGCTATTGGTAAAGAACCTGAAAAAACAAAAGATTCTAGTGAAGAACAAGTTGAAATTACACTTAAAGACATAACAAATAAAAGTATTGATGAAATAAAAAAATTATCGGAAAAAAACTTCTATGA
Source organism: uncultured Streptococcus sp. (assembly GCA_963524345.1). Taxonomy (GTDB): domain Bacteria; phylum Bacillota; class Bacilli; order Lactobacillales; family Streptococcaceae; genus Streptococcus. The sequence continues at coordinate 7,104 of CAURHZ010000047.1, read as the reverse complement.
TAAGAAAGAATTTGATATTGTTAAGGGAACTATAGAAACTGATCCTTCCGGTAATAGAACAGTTGCAGAAAAATTAGAATTTACAAATAAAGACAAGGAAAAGGCTGAATTCCTTTCAAAGTCACTTATTTATGGACAAATTTATAATCAATTCTATGCTGGCTACTCATTAGAAAAATCCTATCTTATAACAGAAATTCCAACTAAAAAGTCTTCAGTTCCTTTTGATAAAGTTGGTGGAAAAAATATTATTGAAAACAGCGACTTGTAATCTAATAGTACCTAAAACAGACATATACAGATCACTAAATTAAGTTCAAACTAACCAACTGTCAATACTTCATACATTACCCAGTAATTGCTCTCTAATCAAAAATACATTATCTCATCAATTCAACTTTTTAGGAACTTATCACATCTTGAAAAACAAGATTAACTTGCAATAGTTTTAAAGTCTAGCGGCAATAACTCGCTAGACTTTTTTCGTTCTCAGGACTTACATTTTTATATGAAGTATTTAATAAAAAGGAGTATAATGACTTTAAAACTAATTACATGTATATCGATAAGGAGGTCAACTCTTTATGCTGAGAAGATTTGTTACCAAGAAGCACCTCGTACTTTACTTCTTTTCTATTGCCATTACTTGGCTGGAAGCAATTATCACACCAGCCCTTGTTCAGAACATTGTTGCTAGTTTTACTAATCAAGAACTAGGCCTTCTTTGGAAAGTTTTGATTTTAGGAATCCTTGGCAATCTCATCCTCCTACTAGGTTTGGCTGGGAAACGCTATTACTACGCCCGTTTGATTACTGACTTCAAATATGGAATCAAGAGTGCTATTTTCAAGCGATTTTTAAACAGTTATGAGATTGATGAAAAGGATATTTTGTCTGACCTAGAAAACGACGTCAAGCAACTAGAAGAAAGCTATATTGAGCCAACGGTCATCATCATTTCTTCTCTTGGCTTCACAACTGTGTCCATTCTCTATGCCCTTTGGACCAATTTTTACCTGGGCTTGATTTTCATCCTCTTCTACTCCTTTCCTGTCCTCTGCAGTGCTATCGGATCAAAGCGTTTGGACTCACTTTCTGAAAAGCGGTCAACTGTTAACCAAAGCTACTTAGCAAGCTTGACAAATTTTATTGGTGGTAGCCAACAAATTCGCCATTATCAGGGGCAAGACTACTTTTTTGCTCGCTATCAAAAACAATTACAAACCAGTCTAGATGCCGAAATCAACTATGAAAAACAACGAACTTTAAACAGTCTCTTGATCAATAGCATCGATGCCTTTTGTTCTGTCACACCAATCGTCATCGGTGGCTTTATGACCTACTATAATTATTTAGATGCGGCGAGTTTTGTGGCTATCTATCTGGTTTCCCATAATATCGGCTATCAATTTCAAGAGTTAGCCTACTTTACCAATACCCGAAAAGCAACTCGAAGTCTTCTCAACAAATACCAAAAACTTTTGGACCAGTCTGACTCCATCTCGCCTAGAAGCATAGAAAATATTTTCCCTATCCAACTTGACACCATCTCCCTTGAAAAAGAGGGGAATATCCTCTTATCTCCGATTTCCATGCGCATCAAGCAAGGAGAAAAAATTGCCATTATCGGGGAAAGTGGCTCTGGTAAGACAACCCTACTCAATATCATTCATGGAGAAGAGACACCGACAAGTGGACAGATTAGCTTTGCTGGTCAGAACCTGTCACGTCAAGAAATTACAAGTATTAGTTCCTATATTCTCCAAGATAGCCATTACTTTGACACGCTATCTCTGGAAGACAATATCCTTCTGGGACTGGATAAAAATAAAGAGACTTTAAATCATATCCTCAAAAAAACAGGATTAGAGCATTTGAAAAATCGAACGCTCAGAAATGATAGTCTATCTGGTGGCGAGAAACAACGCCTAGAAATCGCTCGCGCCCTCTACCATGATAGCCAACTCATCTTAGCAGATGAGATTAAGGCCAATCTTGACTCGGAAAATAGCAGAAAAATTAGCGACTTGCTCTTCTCCCTACCTCAAACAGTCATTGAAGTCATTCATCACTACACGGAAGAAGACTTAAAACACTATGACCAAGTCATTCACTTAAGCAAAGAAAAGTAATAGTCTATAACATACGATTTTAAAAAGCAAGGAACCCGAATTCCTTGCTTTTTAACTCAATATCAAACTGGCCACAATAGTGATGACAAAGACATAGTGAATACCGGTGACACCGATAGCCAAACCACCCATGGCTCCTGCTACAGAGCCGTATCGGAAGGCTGTTCCCGTTCCGACTGCATGGCCTGTTCCTCCAAGGGAAAGACCAACAGCTACTGGGTCATCAATTTTCAACCACTTCAAGAGGGTTGGGCCGATGACACTGGTTAAAATTCCAGTCGCCACTACAACCACCAAGGTCACAGTGGTCAGACCTTGCAATTTTTCTGTAATCCCAACTGCCATGGCGGTTGTTACTGACTTGGGAAAGAGAGAAATGGCTAGGAAAAAGTCCATGCCAAATATTTTCGCCACAAGGGCTGTGAAAGAGGTATTGACAACTACTGCTAGCAAACTACCAAAGAGAATACTCCGAGCATGGTGCTTCATCAGATGAAAACTCTTATAAAGCGGAATCCCCAGAGCAACAGTCGATGGGACAATCAAATTGTTCAGATAAACCCCACCCTGGTAGTAATCTTGGTAAGAAATCCCCGTCACCTTTAGAAAGATGATAATGAAAACAGCTGACAAAAGCAAGGGCGTTGTCAATGGATGAGGAAAACGTCTGTAAATCAGCATTCCCACTAGATAAGCTAGGATAGACAGGGCAAGCCCAAATAGGGGATTGGAAACAAATTCACTCATTTGGCATCTCCTTTCTCATAATCTCCCTCAAACCGTCTCTTGATGAACTGAACTACCAAGGCTATGAGGATAATATTGATGACAGCCGCAAAAAAGACAATCAAAACAATTGGCAAAAGATAGGGAGCAATCACATCAAACTTCTCCATGATTCCCACTGCTGGTGGCAAAAAGAGAATGGTCATATTGGCCAGCAAGAAATTCCCCACCATGTTGACATGCCTAGTTCTCAGCCACTTGAACTGTAGGGCGAGAAAGAGAATAATCAAACCGATAATACTGCCGGGTATGGGCAAATGAAAGAAACTAGAGATTCCCTCTCCGATTAGAGAAATCACAAAGAGAATCATTAATTGAACATATAATTTCATCCTAAACTCCACGAAATAGACTTCTTGCTTACCAGTTTACTCTTTTTTCAGAAAATTTCAAGGAAATGCACAAGAGTCATTAAAAATTAGAGAGGAAAGGGGATACAGACAATTAAAGACTAGTGAAAACAGCGTAATTTAGGATAAAAGATGCCTGCGTCCTTCTTGCCAGCTCTTTTGAAAAGTAGTATAATTATTGCATGCGCAATCATCTTGTGATGCAGAGACTGTTCGTGAATGGACATTCTTCTATTTTATAACTCTAAAAAGAAAGGAGATACTATGACCTACTTGGAAAAATGGTTTGACTTTAATCGGCGTCAGAAAGAAATTGAAAGTCTCTTGGAAGAGACAATTGCTCAGCAGAGCGAGCAAAGTCTGACCTTGAAAGAGTTTTACCTGCTCTACTATCTGGACTTGGCCCAAGAAAAATCTCTACGCCAGATTGACCTGCCAGATAAGCTTCATCTGAGCCCAAGCGCTGTTTCTCGGATGGTGGCTCGCTTGGAAGCTAAAAATTGCGGTCTGCTTAGTCGCAGGTGTTGTGATCAGGATAGACGCTCTAGCTTTATCTGCCTGACAAGTGATGGGCAAAAAACACTGGCCTTTCTACAAAAGGCTGTCGAAGCAAGCTTGGAAACTGGTTTGGATTTCTTAATTTAAGATGATTTTAGAAAAAAGTTGCGTGCGCAATCATTTTTCTTGACATTCTCTTTTACAAGGAGTAAAATAAAATCATCATTAAACAAAGGAGTTTTAAAATGATTGAAATTACCTATCTAGATGCCAGTAAGAACGAAAGAACTGTGACTTTCGAGTCTTATGAAGATTTTGATCGTTCACAACAAGCTTGCCTTATCGGTGTCGCAGACTACTACCCTGTCCAAAAATTAACTTACAACGGTCATGATTTGGACTACCATGGGACTTATGGAGATATCTTCTTCTATCTCAAGAAACAAGATTTAAGCCAATATAACTAAAAAAAGGAGAAATACAATGGCAAAAGCAATTACAGATGCAACATTCGAACAAGAAACAAAAGACGGTTTGGTCTTAGTAGACTTCTGGGCAACTTGGTGTGGTCCATGTCGTATGCAAGGTCCAATCTTGGACAAATTGTCTGAAGAACTTTCAGAAGATGTTTTGAAAATCGTTAAAATGGACGTTGATGAAAATCCAAACACAGCTCGTGCTTTTGGAATCATGTCTATCCCAACTCTTCTCTTCAAAAAAGACGGCCAAGTTGTCAAACAAGTTGCTGGTGTTCACACAGCAGAACAAATCAAGGCTATTGTTGCTGAATTGATCTAATCATACTAGAGACCAAGTACTTGCTTTGTCTCTTTTTTTCTTGCCCTTTGCCATTTTTCAAAAAATATGCTAGACTGTATGTAGAATATTACGATGTTTGGGACATGCCATCGCTAAAAAAAACCTTTACTTGGTATTTTTTAGCTCCCTCAAGGGAGCTTTTTGCGTGCTCTGAACATTTCCCATTTTGGAAGGAGTACTATGAAACGTCAATCAGCCTTGGTCGTCTTTAGTGGCGGTCAAGATTCTACAACCTGCCTCTTTTGGGCTAAAGAACACTATGAAACTGTTGAAGCCGTCACCTTTGCCTACGGCCAACGCCATCATCTCGAAATTCAAGTTGCCCAAGAAATCGCTAAGGAACAGGGGATTCGTCATCATATCCTAGATATGTCTCTGCTGGGGCAAATCACTGAAAATGCCTTGACTTCTGATCTGGAGATTGAGCAAAAAGAGGGAGAGGTTCCCAATACCTTTGTTGACGGTCGCAACCACCTCTTTCTATCCTTTGCGGCAGTTCTTGCCAAACAACGGGGCATGAAAGATATCGTGACAGGTGTCTGCGAAACAGACTTCTCAGGCTACCCTGATTGTCGGGATGTCTTTGTCAAATCTCTTAATGTTACCCTCAACCTTGCTATGGATTACGACTTTGTTATCCAAACACCTCTCATGTGGCTAGACAAGGCTGAAACTTGGGAATTAGCTGACCAACTCGGTGCCTTTGACTATGTTCGTGAAAAGACCTTGACCTGCTACAACGGGATTATTGGAAGTGGCTGTGGAGATTGTCCAGCCTGCCATCTACGTCAACATGGTCTAGATGTTTATCTGTCACAGAAAGGAGAGGCCTAATGTTTTTTGCACCCAAAGAAATCAAACAGGAAACTGGGGAGTCTCTTGTCTACAATCCTCACAGAACCTTGGTATCAAAAGAGTTTACCTTCGATGCTGCCCACCACCTCTTTCACTATGAGGGAAAATGCAAATCCCTTCATGGTCACACCTATCATCTGCAGATTGCTGTCAGTGGATTTTTAGATGAACGTGGCATGACCTACGATTTCGGAGATATCAAAGCGATCTACAAGAACTACTTAGAGCCCCACTTGGATCATCGCTATCTCAATGAAACTCTTCCCTATATGAACACTACTGCTGAAAATATGGTTTACTGGATTTTCCAAACCATGAGTCAAGAGTTGCCAGACGAACGTGGTCTCCGTTTGGAATACGTTCGCCTCTATGAGACTCCGACTGCCTTTGCAGAGTTTAGACGGGAGTGGTTAGATGACTAGGGAACGTGTTCTCAAACTACCAGTTCTGGAAATTTTCGGCCCAACCTTTCAAGGCGAAGGCCGTGCAATCGGGCAGAAAACCATGTTTGTCCGCACTGCTGGTTGCGACTACCACTGCGACTGGTGCGATTCTGCCTTTACTTGGGATGGCTCTGAAAAGCCAACTCGTATGACTGCTGACGAGGTCATTGCTGCCTTGGATAAATTGGGGAGCTACGACTATGTAACCCTATCTGGGGGAAATCCTGCTATCCTTGCAGCCAACATGGCTGAACTCGTCACTAAACTCAAGGAACGTGGTGTCACTCTGGCTGTTGAAACTCAAGGCTCTCGCTGGCAAAATTGGTTGAAAGATATCGACCAGGTCACTCTCAGTCCCAAACCTCCTTCATCCAAGATGGAAGTCAACTTTGAGACCTTGGACTTTATCGTTTCCCAACTGGATCCAGACAAGGTCACCTTTAAAATCCCTGTCTTTGATGATGCAGATTTAGCTTTTGCTAAAGGCATACAAGAACGCTACCAACCAGATGTTCTTTTCTTATCTGCAGGAAATCCTGAGCCCAAGGCCACAGGCAATATTATCCAAGACCAACTGGACCGTCTCAAAGAACTCTGGGAACGCATCGCTGCTGATGATAGCTGGGGCAATGTCCGCGTCCTTCCCCAACTCCATACCCTCCTCTACGATAACCAACGTGGTGTTTAAAATTAGAAAGAAAAAATCATGTCACAACAAGAAGAAATGAAAAACCTCAGCCTCCTCGGCAACAAAGAAACCAACTACATTTTTGACTATCAACCAGAAGTCCTCGAATCCTTTGACAATCGTCATGTGGAAAATGACTATTTTATCAAATTTAACTGTCCTGAATTTACCTCACTTTGCCCAATCACTGCTCAGCCAGACTTTGCAACTATCTATATTTCCTACATTCCTGACAAGCTCTGTATCGAGTCAAAATCCCTCAAACTCTACCTCTTTAGCTACCGAAATCACGGAGATTTCCACGAAAACTGTATCAACACCATCGGGAAAGACTTGGTCAACTTGCTAGACCCTCGCTATTTAGAAGTCTGGGGAAAATTCACTCCGCGCGGTGGCATTTCAATCGACCCCTACTACAACTACGGTAAGCCAGGAACTAAGTATGAAGGCTTGGCAGAACAACGCCTCTTCCAACACGACCTTTATCCAGAGAAAATTGACAACCGTTAAACTCATACTCAATGAAAATCAAA
>CAURHZ010000046.1:0-8077 GCA_963524345.1 uncultured Streptococcus sp. | reverse complement strand
CTTAACCCCTTGACCAACGGACCAGAGCTGTTATTTTCAACTCTTACTATTATACAGACTTTTTCAGACTTGTCAACTACTTTTTAAACTTTTTTAATTAATTTTACAACTGCTTCCGTTCGAGCAGTGTGTGGGAACATATCGACCGACTGGATATAATGGAGGTCATAGACTTCTACTAAGCGTACCAAATCACGAGCCAATGTCGAAACATTGCAAGAAATATAAACCATTTTTTCTGGTACATAAGTAAGAATAGTATCTAATAACTTATCATCCAGACCTGTACGTGGTGGGTCCACAATAAGAGCATCTGCTCGGTAGCCTTCCTTGTACCAACGAGGAATAATCTCTTCTGCCGTCCCAGCTTCATAATGAGCATTGTCAAATCCCATTCTTTTAGCATTTCGCTTGGCATCTTCAATAGCTTCTGGAATAATATCCATACCTCTGAGTGTTTTTACTTTCTTTGCAAAGGCAAAACCAATTGTTCCAACTCCACAATAAGCGTCAATCAAATGGTCTTCTTTATCAACATCCAGCGCTTTTACCGCCTCGTTATAAAGAACTTCTGTTTGTTCAGGATTTAGTTGATAGAAAGCTCGAGGAGATAGTAAAAATTCATAATCGAGTACACCTTCTTGAATACTCTCTTCTCCCCAGATAATCTCTGTCTTTTCACCATAAATCTCACTGGTTTTAGCTTTATTTGTATTCACTGCTACTGTCACAACTTCTGGAAAATCTTTAACTAAGTCTTTTACTAGTTGGGTTAAGTTAAGCTGACGGTTTGTAACAATAATAATCTGAACCTGTCCAGTCTTTCTTGCTCGTCGAACCATTATAGTTCTAACACCTAGAACTTTTCTCTCATCGGTGATTGGAATCTGGTGATAAGTAAGCAATTCTGCTAGGCGATTAGCAATCACTTGGGTTTCCTTATCTTGTACTAGGCAGTCTTTCAACTCTACCAAATAATGAGAGTTTTGTGCATACAGACCTGCCTTGACCTGATTTTTAAATTTTCGAGTCTGAAATTGTAACTTAGCACGGTAATACTTTGGTTCCTGCATTCCAATAGTTGGACGAATTTCATAGTTTTCATACCCTGCAGGGGCAAATTTTTTTAGCGCTTGATGAAGTAAGTCCGTCTTGAACTCTAGCTGCTTATCATAATGCAGGTGCATGATTTGGCAACCTCCACACTCATTGTAAATAGTACAAGCTGGCACAACACGGAATTTAGACTTCTTGTTGACCTTCAGTAATTTTGCCTCAACAAAGTTACGTTTAATAGAAGTAATCTGACAATAGATATCTTCTCCTTTGAGAGCACCAGGCACAAAGACTAATGTTTTTTGATAAAAGCCGATTCCCTCACCATTAATTCCCATGCGCTTGATTTTTAATGGTATTTTTTGTTTCACTTTCAGATTCATACCCCTATCTTATCACATTTTGAGTTATAATAGAACTATGAAAATCACAAAACTTGAAAAGAAAAAAAGACTCTATCTGATGGAGCTTGATAATGACGACAAATGCTACATTACTGAAGATACAATTGTTCGTTTTATGTTATCAAGAGATAAGGCGATAAGCGAAGAAGAATTGAAAGAGATTCAGGACTTTGCCCAATTTTCTTACGGTAAGAATCTGGCCCTCTACCACCTATCCTTTAAAGCACGTACTGAAAAAGAAGTCAGAGAATATCTGAAAAAATACGATATTGATGAAAACATCGTTTCTCAAGTCATTGCTAATCTTAAAGAAGATAAGTGGATTAATGATGGCCAGTACGCTTATGCTATCATCAATGCCAATCAACTTTCAGGAGATAAGGGGCCTTATGTACTGACTCAGAAATTAGTACAAAAAGGAATTTCAAAATTTACTATAGAAGATATCTTGAATGATTTTGATTTTTCGGAAGTTGCTCAACGTGTTGCAGAGAAACTGCTTAAAAAATACTCTGGAAAGCTTCCTGCTCGTGCTTTGCAGGATAAGATTATACAAAATCTGACCAACAAGGGTTTTTCCTATTCTGATGCTAAAAGTGCCTTTGATGACTTGGATAGTCAAGTTGACCAAGAAACGACTCAGGAACTCATCTTCAAGGAGCTTGATAAGCAATATGCTAAGTATGTCCGAAAATATGAAGGATACGAACTTAAACAGCGTTTAACTCAAGTTTTAGCTCGAAAAGGCTACGATTTTTCGGATATAGCAAGCGCTCTCAGAGAATATCTTTAATATTTTCATGTAAAATTCACAGATTTTAGGTAATTTTATGGTACAATAGTAGACGATAAACTTATAAATTGTAGAAAGTTGGTTAGTTATGAAGCTTCCAAAAGAAGGCGACTTTATTACAATTCAAAGTTATAAGCATGATGGGAGTCTCCACCGAACTTGGCGGGACACCATGGTACTAAAAACAACAGAAAACGCCATTATTGGTGTCAACGATCATACACTGGTTACCGAAAGTGATGGTCGTCGTTGGGTTACTCGAGAACCGGCTATTGTTTACTTTCACAAGAAATATTGGTTTAATATCATTGCCATGATTCGTGATAATGGAATTTCCTACTATTGCAATATGGCTAGCCCCTACTATCTGGATGAAGAAGCACTGAAGTATATTGATTATGATTTGGATGTTAAAATTTTTACGGATGGGGAAAAACGTCTCTTGGACGTTGAGGAGTATGAGCGTCACAAACGCAAAATGAATTATTCTGATGACTTGGACTATATTTTAAAAGAACATGTCAAAATTCTTGTTGATTGGATTAACAATGGACGTGGTCCTTTCTCAGAAGCCTATGTAAACATTTGGTACAAGCGCTATGTAGAACTAAAGAATCGGTAAAGTTGTCAAAGGTCAGGAACAAAATCCTGACCTTGTTTTTTTGATAATGTAAAATAATACTCTTCGAAAATCAAATTCAAACCACGTCAGCGTCGCCTTACCGTACTCAAGTACAGCTTGCGGCTAGCTTCCTAGTTTGCTCTTTGATTTTCATTGAGTATAAGTTGTGTAAACACAAAAAGGAATAAATCCATTATAGCAGAGTTACAACACATTACTAGAAAGAGATTTATGCAGAATTCGCGAAATATATAAAACAAATAGACCTACTGATATTTTTTAATGTCTTTATTTCTTGTAAATTTACAATAAACTTATATCGTTTCATACAAAAATACGGAGATGATTAGTATAAAAAATACAGGTCAACTTCGTATCAAAAAAATTTTTTTGTATTTCCATCTAGCATTAATCATTTAGTACAATATTTTAAAAACAATATCTCAACAGAGAAAATGTTATTTAATCTATCAGCTCATTTAATCGTTTTTTTAAATATAACGCAATACTTTTAGACTCAATAAACTCAAAATATTTAATAACATTGTTCATTTGTTTAATTCCAGATTCTTTAGATTCAGTCAGATATATTTTATATCCTTCTACAAATTTGAATGTAGATTTTTCAAAAACTTTTGTGTCATCTTTTAATAATTTTTTTAATTTCATTTCAAAGTAGTCTGCATATATTAGATGTGAATTTTCAAGGCAACAGAACCAAAAATTTAAACAAGCTGACACAACTAAATTTCTATTCTTGCCGATTTTTTCGTAATAATGTGTACGCTCTAGTATTTCTTTTCCAACCATGTAAATATAATCTATTTCAAAAAGATGATATAAATTACCAATCAGCGTTATCTCATAGGACTCCCATCGTTCCTTCTGGAATAAATAGTCATATACTAAATTTAGATCATCTCTACTAACTACATGATTACAATCTATCTGATTTAATAATCCCTGAACCATAATTGTATTTATTTTATGAGTTTTTTCCCCACTCTTCTCAAAAAGTTTTTGTTGCTCATTTTTTATTTCCTCCAATCCTTTAGTATTCAAACTATAAAAATTCGGAGATAAATTAACCAAAAAATCATCAAGTTCCGATCTTTTATAATGTTCTAAGTAATTACAAAAATTCTCTATCGAAACATTGATATTTGATAATAATTTAAAGAACGTTGAAAGAGAAATTTCATTTTCTCCTCTTTCAAATCTAGAAAGTTGAGATTTTGATATAAAATCAGCTGCAGCATACTCTAAAGAATATCCGTTTAATTTTCTAAAATATCGAAAAGCTTCTCCATAATTTTTCACACTTTCGTTCCCTTAACTTTCTTTTCGAGCGATAAACATACCATATTCTTTAGGAATGATCAACATACCATTATTAAACTCACTTTCCAATCTTTTACGTATTATTTCCTCTTCTAGTGAACCTATTTCAGAAATTCCTTTAAACGATTGGATGTATTTAACTAGGTCATCTATACTAGTTACCTGTAACTCATCATCATAGAGTAATGTATCGACAGAGTTAAAATACCTACTCAGGTACCTTTTACCATTTTGTAAAGTAAACGTTTTATTTTCTAAATCTTGATTAGCCTCATCTTTAAATAAACTTGCCAAATAATTTACAACTCCATTTTCACCAAATGTAGCACAGTAAAAAATTCCTCCGGTTTTTAAGACCCTATTTACCTCAGAGAGAGCTTTAGGAATATCATTCACATGATGTAAAAGCATATTAGCAATAACAATATCAAACGTTTCATTCTCAAAAGAAATCTTTTGAATATCCATTATCTCATAGTTGACATTGTCTCTATTTCCAATCACTGACTTCGTTAATTTTACCATATCTTTAGAAAAATCTGTAACAACCAACTGCTTCATTTTATCTATAGAATCACTATTACTTTTCCACAGTTCTCCTGTACCACATCCCAATTCTAGAACCTTTACTTCATCAGTGATTTGGTAGTTAGAAAATATCCAATTATTAAATCCCAATTTATTTTTTGAATACTTCTTATGCAATTCTACTCGAATATCAAGATTATCATGACTTTTATATTGTTCAATTACTTTATCAATCATTTTAAATGACCTCCACTCTATAATTTGACATTATATCACAAGAATAAAGATAGTGTTTAATAAGTTGTATAAATGCAAAAAAGGAATATTCCGTTATAGCAACGTTGTAACACATTTCTATAAAGAAATTTATTCCTAAGACTCAGTTTAGCATGCTTAACTTCCTAACTCAAAAACAAAGCACCGATTAATTTATCCGTTCTTCTTTTGAAACAGATTTGAACTGATAATTGCTCGTTTTAATCTAAAAAGCTCTTTTGAGCAAAACTTCATTTTTTTAAGAGTCCAAGGCTTGTTGAAGACTCACAAGCCTTGGACTAGAAATTCAAAGATTAGTCCAACGATTTCTATCTATCGCTTTTCTACTAGCAAAAAAACTGCCTTGAGGCAAGTTTTCGTTTATATATCTAATTTTGTAACTGTAAATTTGATATGGGAATAGTCTTTTTCAACATCCTTATCAATCAAGAACGCTGTGGCGTCCTTCTTAACTTGAACCAGGTCAATATTCTGGGCTTGAGCTGCATAGACGCATCCACAATAACATTGACGATAGATGTCATACTCTTCACACATCTCTACTGAACGTTTGTAGCCCTGATTTTTTTTGAAATCGCTGGGAAGATAGTGGGTGGTATAAATCTTTTGCACATCGATTCCGATGCTGTTGATGGTTTGAGAATTCTTATGTGGACTGATAGTCAAGGCTGAGCCAAAGTAGTCAAAGCCCAAGTCCATAGCCACTTGTGCTGTTTTATCCAGACGGTAGTCAAAGCAAACCTTGCAACGATCACCACCTTCTGGTTCTTCCTCAAGTCCTCTGACTAACTTACGATATTCATTTGGTTCATAAGGAGCTTCTAGATATTGAACGTTATTGCCAGTTCGCTCATTGAAATCACTGACAAACTTTTTAGTCACATAGGCACGCTTATGGTATTCTGCCTTGGGATGGATATTAGAATTGGCAAAATAGATGGTCACATCTGCATACTTGGTCAAATATTCGAGGGTATAGGTACTGCAAGGGGCACAGCAAACATGCATGAGAATGGTTGGTCGCTGCTCATTTTTCTCCCATACTTGTACCATTTTCTGCATGACACGGTCATAATTAATCTTCTGATTGGGGTTCATCTTGCTCAGAATTTCTTCTACATCGATCATGTTCTTCTCCTTTTTCTAGTCTTATTTTATCATATAAGCTAGGAGAGCTCAAATCTATTTAAAATAGAAAACCATAAAAGGAGGAAATACGCATCCCTCCTTTTGTATTTTTTATAAGTTGCTTTTACATCATGCCGCCCATCATGCTTGGATCCATTGCTGGCGCCGGAGCTGCTGGTTCTGGTTTATTAGCTACTACTGCTTCTGTTGTTAAAATCAAGCTGGCTACAGATGCTGCGTTTTGTAGGGCTGAACGGCTAACTTTAACTGGGTCGATAATCCCTTGATCAATCATGTTAACCCACTCACCAGTTGCTGCGTTGAAGCCTGTACCAAGCTCAGCATTTTTCAAACGATCGATAACGATAGAGCCTTCGAATCCCGCATTGTGGGCGATCTGACGAACAGGTTCTTCCAAAGCGCGGAGAACAATATTGCGGCCTGTTGCTTCGTCTCCTGTCAATTCCAAACCAGCCACTGCTGGGATAACATTTACAAGAGCTGTTCCACCACCAGCAACGATTCCTTCTTCAACAGCTGCACGAGTAGCGTTGAGGGCATCTTCGATGCGGAGTTTCATTTCTTTCAACTCAGTTTCAGTTGCAGCACCGACCTTAATCACTGCGACACCACCTGACAATTTTGCCAAGCGTTCTTGTAATTTTTCACGATCAAATTCAGATGTTGTAGTTTCGATTTGAGACTTGATAACCGCAACACGGTGAGAAATCGCTTCAGGATTTCCAGCACCTTCTACGATAACAGTGCTGTCTTTGTCCACAGTTACTCTCGCCGCTTGACCAAGTGCTTCAATCGTAGCATCCTTCAACTCAAGACCAAGGTCTTCTGTGATAACTGTTCCACCTGTCAAGATAGCGATGTCTTCAAGCATGGCTTTGCGACGGTCACCAAAACCTGGAGCTTTGACTGCTACCACGTTGAAGGTTCCACGAATCTTGTTCAATACAAGAGTTGGAAGAGCTTCACCATCTACATCATCCGCAATAATCAAGAGTGGACGGTTGCTTTGGAGAATGCTTTCCAATAGTGGCAAAATTTCTTGGATATTTGAAATCTTCTTATCAGTAATCAAAATATATGGATTTTCAAGGTCAGCTACCATTTTTTCGCTATCTGTCACCATGTACTGTGAAAGGTAACCGCGGTCAAACTGCATTCCTTCCACGACTTCAAGTTCCGTTTCCATACCACGTGACTCTTCGATGGTGATGACACCATCTTTGCCAACTTTTTCCATGGCTTCAGAGATGTACTCGCCTACTTTTTCAGAACGAGAAGACACGGCAGCGACCTGAGCAATAGCTTCTTTATTGGCAACTGGGATGGCATTATTTTTCAAGGCTTCTACTGCTGCGGCAACTGCTGCTTCAATTCCACGACGAATGCCGATTGGATTTGCACCTGCTGTGACGTTTTTGATTCCTTCGCGGACGATCGCTTGGGTCAAAACAGTTGCAGTTGTAGTCCCGTCACCTGCGATATCGTTGGTTTTTGAAGCCACTTCTGATACCAACTTGGCACCCATATTTTCAAAATGGTCTTCCAACTCGATTTCTTTGGCAATGGTCACACAGTCATTGGTGATTAATGGTGAACCGAATGATTTTTCCAACACGACATTACGACCTTTTGGTCCCAAGGTTACTTTAACAGTGTCTGCAAGGATATCGACACCACGAACCATAGCTGAACGAGCATCAGATGAAAATTTAATTTCTTTTGACATACTTACTTTCTCCTTCTATTCTTCAATGATTGCCAAGATGTTAGCTTCGCCTACGATGATGTACTTTTCATCGCCGTCTTTGACATCAAGACCTGCGTGGGCTTCAACTAAGACACGGTCTCCAGCCTTAACGCTTGGAGCCACCAAGTCACCGTTCAAGGTACGAACACCTTGTCCAGTAG
>CAURHZ010000045.1:0-8130 GCA_963524345.1 uncultured Streptococcus sp. | reverse complement strand
ACTAAATCGCAAGTTTTGGTCAGTCACCAGCTAGGACACGCCAGTACACAAGTCACCGACCTCTATACCCATATTGTCAACGATGAACAAAAGAATGCTCTGGATAGTTTGTGAGTTGCATAAAATAAATTATGTAAAATACAACTCAAAAAAGAAGCTGGTCAAACAACCAACTTCTTTTCTTTTTATCCCACTACCGCTTCAGCAATTTCTTCTCGGCTAATACCAGCGAAGTATCTTGTAATGTCAATAGTTTCTAAGGCATTAAGAACATCTTCCCGTTCGTATTTAACGCCTCGAAGGACATCTTCTACTGCAGCAACGTCTTCGATACCAAAGAAGTCACCATAAATCTTGATATCTTGGATTTTTGATTCGACGACATTAGCAAAGACTTCGACTTTACCACTGGTAAATTTTGTCCCACGACGGACGTTAAATTCCGGTGATTTGCCGTAGTTCCAGTCCCAAGTTCCAAACTTAGTATCCTTGATGCGATTGATTTCAGCCAATTCTTCCTCAGAAAAAACGTATTCTGTCATCTCTGGGTACTCTTTTTTCATGTATTCCAAGAGCAAATCACGGAATTCTTCAACTGTGATTTTTTCTGGTAATTCATTGACAATATTGGTTACACGGGCACGAACGGATTTCACACCTTTTGATTCAAATTTGTCCTTTGAAACCTTGAGGGCGTTAGCAAGGACTGATAAATCAACGTCAAATAACAAGCAACCATGGTGCATGATACGGCCATTGATATAGGCTTGGGCATTGCCACAGAATTTTTTGCCATCAATCTCAAGGTCATTACGGCCTGTGAACTCAGCTTTAACACCAAGTTGAGCCAAGGTATTAATAACTGGAGTTGAAAAGCTCTTGAAGTCAAAGGCCTTGTTTTCATCTTCTTTTGAAATGATGGTGTAGTTGAGGTTGTTTAAATCGTGATAAACGGCTCCACCACCACTGATACGGCGGACTACCTCAATGCCATTTTCACGAACATAATCACGGTTAATTTCTTCAATAGTGTTCTGGTGACGACCAACAATGATAGATGGTTTATTAATCCAAAGAAGGAAGATTTGATCCTCATCCAAAAGGTGTTTAAAGGCATATTCTTCCAAGGCAATATTAAAAGCAGTGTCGTTTGAATGATTGATAATGTATTTCATGATATCCCTTTATACGATAGAGACTGGAAAAAAATTCCAGTCTAATCTATCTTCATTTTATTTTTTCTTAGGTGAATGGATGGCCATTCCTAGAACATCCGCAAATGCTTCGTACATCACTTCAGAGTAAGTTGGGTGTCCGTGGATGGTTTTCAGCATTTCTTCAACAGTGATTTCCATTTCAATAATACTTGATGCCTCGTTAATCAATTCTGCGGCTGCAGGACCGATGATATGAACACCAAGGATTTCTCCATATTTCTTATCTGCAATGACTTTTACGAAACCTTGAGCAGCATCCGATGCAATAGCACGTCCGTTGGCAGCAAAGTTGAATTTACCGATGGCAATATCGTATTTCTCACGAGCTTGTTCTTCAGTCAGACCTACTGCTGCTACTTCAGGAAGAGTGTAGATGGCTGCAGGAGTCAAGTTCAGTTTGGCAACAGCATGATTTCCTTTAAGGGCATTTTCAGCGGCAACTTCCCCCATACGGAAGGCTGCGTGAGCCAACATCTTAGTACCGTTGATGTCACCTGGTGCGTAAATTCCTGGAACAGAAGTTTCCATGTATTCGTTGACCTTGATGCGACCACGATCCAATTCAAACTCAACCTCTCCAATACCTTCAAGGTCTGGCACACGACCGATTGAAAGGAGGGCTTTACTTGCGATGATATCGTCTTTTCCTTCAACCTTGATACGAAGTTGACCATTTTCTTCGACGATTTCTTGGAGTTTAGTGTCAGTTAAGATGGTCATTCCTTTACGTTCAAGAATCAAGCGAAGATTCTTAGACACTTCCGCATCCATAGCTGGTACGATACGGTCCATCATTTCGATAACAGTCACTTTTGAACCAAATGTCATGAAAGCCTGACCAAGTTCGATACCGACAACGCCACCGCCGATGATAACAAGGCTTTCTGGTACTTCATTCATTTCAAGAATGTCATCACTGGTCATCACAAGTGGAGATTCCATACCAGGAACGTTAATCTTGCTGACTTTTGAACCACCAGCAAGGATGATTTTCTTGGTTTCAAGCAATTCAGAACCATTTACCAAGACATTCTTATCTTTAGTGATGGTACCAATTCCCTTATGAACAGTAACTCCGTAGCTACGAAGAAGACCTGCAACACCACCTACCAAGGTATTGACAACCTTAGACTTAGTTTCAAGGAGTTTGTCCATATCTACAGTAAAGTTTGGATTTTCGATGACGATACCACGGTTTGCGGCATGACCGATGTTTTCGATGATTTCAGCGTTGTGAAGGTAGGTCTTAGTTGGGATACATCCACGATTCAAGCAGGTTCCGCCGAGTTCAGATTTCTCAACAAGGGCAACCTTACCACCGAGTTGAGCAGCTTTAATGGCTGCAACATAACCAGCAGGACCTCCACCAATCACAACGATATCAAAAGCATCATCGCTCTTGCCATCATCGTTTGAGGCACTTGCTGCAGGTGCTGGGCTAGCTTCTGGCGCTGCGGCTCCAGCTGTTGGGATATTTTCCCCTTCTTCGCCAAGGTAACCGATAACTTCCGTTACAGGGACTGTTTCACCGTCCCCTTTAAGGATAGCAATCAAGTACCCATCTTCTTCTGCTTCCAATTCCATGCTGACTTTATCAGTCATGATTTCCAAAAGGATTTCTCCTTCTTTTACAAATTCTCCGACTTTTTTATTCCATTGGACGATTTGTCCTTCTGTCATATCCACGCCGGCTTTTGGCATAATTACTTCTAAGGCCATGTCTTCCTTCCTTTATCTATATTTTTAAAATGAATACTCTTGTTCTTAAATCAACATTGAGATTGGATTTTCAATCAATTCTTTCAAGTCTTTCATAAACTTAGCACCAGCCATACCATCTACGACACGGTGGTCAATTGTTAAACCAAGACTCATGATTGGGCGAATCACAATTTCACCATTGACGACAGCTGGTTTCTCAATTGTCGAGCTCACACCAAGGATAGCTGAGTTGGGTTGGTTGATGATCGGACCAAAGGACTGAACGCCAAACATTCCCAAATTACTGATTGTGAAGGTTGAATTTTGAAGTTCACTTGGAGCCAATTTGCCATCCAAGGTACGACCGATGACATCCTTGAAGGCTACAACCAGTTCTGAAAGACTCATCTTCTCAGCATTGTAAACAACAGGTGTCATCAATCCATTATCCATCCCAACTGCCATGGCAAGATTGACATAGTTGTGAGTGATAATGGTCTTGCCATCTTCTGTCAATGAAGCGTTGATATAAGGATGCTTCATCAAGGTTTTCACAACAGCAAGTGAAAGAAGGTCTGTTACAGTAGTCTTCTTCCCAGTTGCTTCCATGATTGGCTCAAGAACCTTCTTACGAAGAGCCAACATTTCAGTCATATCAACTTCATAGTTGAGGGTGAAAGTTGGCGCAGTTAGGTAAGACTCGACCATACGTTGGGCAATAACCTTACGCATTGGTGTCATCGGGATACGCTCAATTTCACCATAAGGAGTGATAGTATCTGGAACTTCTTCCACTTTTTCGATTTGAGCAGGAGACTTGATAGTGTCGTTTTCAATATTTTCAGGAAGCAAGGCCAAAACATCCTTCTTCATGATTTTACCACGATGACCGGTTCCTTGGATCTCCTGCCAAGCAATGTTATGTTCGAGGGCAATTCGTTTTGCAAGTGGCGAAATGCGAACCACGTTTGTGTCTTTATAAGTTTCCACGTCTTCTTTGTGGACACGACCGTTTGCACCTGAGCCAGAAACGTCGTAGAGGTTGATTCCTAAATCATCCGCTAACTTTCTAGCCGCAGGAGTCGCTCTTAGCTTGTCATCAGCCATGACCTCTCCAATTCTATTTATGATTCTAAGGGCGTAAAAAAGCGATAGAAAAATAGGAAATCGACGATGGCTTCGATGAATCCAAGGAGATTTATCTTTTTTCCGAGCTTTTAGCCCGTGTTCTAATATAAGATATTAATGACGAAGAGGGCAATGAAAAAATAGGAGATTGACAATGTGCTCGATGAACACAAGGAAATCTATCTTTTTTTCGCAGACCTCCGTCCGAATTCAATTACATGATACAAAGCGCGCAGAGAGCTCTGCACCTAAAAGATACAAAGTTTCTCGTCTACTTTATTTTTTTACATAACTTATATTATGTGACACTATTCTTTATTATAAGTCTTACGGATTGCTTCTTTGATGCTTTCAACTGTTGGTATCATTGCATTTTCTAGGTTTTGTGCGTAAGGCATTGGCACATCTTCTCCTGCACAGCGGCGAATTGGTGCGTCTAGATAATCAAATGCTTCTGATTCTGAAATAATAGCTGAAATCTCTCCGATATAGCCACTTGTTTTGTGGGCATCGTTGACTAGAACAACCTTACCAGTCTTCTTCACTGAGTTAATGATAATATCCTTATCAAGCGGAACGAGGGTACGTGGATCCACGATTTCAACAGAAATTCCTTCTTCAGCTAATTCTTCAGCTGCTTGAACCACACGGCGAAGCATTTTTCCATAAGTAACAACTGTTACATCTGTACCTTCACGTTTGATTTCGCCAACTCCAAGTGGGATTGTGTAGTCTGGATCAACTGGCACTTCCCCTTTTTGGTTAAATTCTGACTTGTACTCAAGAATGATAACAGGGTTATTATCACGGATAGAAGACTTAAGCAATCCTTTCATGTCCGCAGGCGTACCTGGTGCTACAACCTTAAGTCCTGGAATGTGAGTAAACCAAGACTCTAGAGATTGTGAGTGCTGGGCGGCAGATCCAACTCCGTTACCAGCTGCACAACGAACAGTCATTGGAACCTGACCTTTACCACCAAACATGTAACGTGTTTTAGCAGCTTGATTAACGATATTATCCATAGCAATAACCGAGAAGTCCATGAAGGTCATATCCACGATTGGACGAAGGCCTGTCATGGCTGCTCCTGCTGCTGCTCCCGAGATGGCAGCCTCAGAAATCGGACAGTCACGAACACGTTCTGGACCAAATTCTTCAAGCATTCCAACAGATGTTCCGAAGTCTCCTCCGAAGACACCGACGTCTTCTCCCATCAAGAACACATTTTCATCGCGACGCATTTCCTCAGACATAGCAAGGATAATGGTGTCACGGAAGGACATTGTTTTTGTTTCCATTTTATCTCTTTCTCCTTAGTCTGCGTAAATATCTTCAAATGCTGATTCAAGCGGTGGGAATGGACTTTCCTCTGCAAATTTAACAGAAGCTTCTACTGCTTCCCTGACTTGCACTTGGATTTCTTCCAATTCTTCGGCACTTGCAATGTTATGTTCAATAAGGTAATTGCGGAGGTTTTTAATTGGATCTTTTTGTTTCCACAATTCCACTTCTTCACGCGTACGATATTTACCAGGGTCAGATGATGAGTGACCAAGCCAGCGATAAGTAATACTTTCAATCAATACAGGCCCATTGCCACCACGAACATGATCTACAGCTTTCTTAAATCCTTCATAGACATCGATGACATTGTTACCGTCTTCGATGAACATTCCAGGAATTCCATAAGCGGCGCTACGTTGATGGATATGTTCTACATTGGTCATTTTCTTGATATCCGCAGAGATGCCATAACCATTGTTAATGCAGTAGAAAATAACTGGCAGGTTCCAGATAGAAGCCATGTTTACTGCTTCGTGGAAGACACCTTCATTGGTCGCACCATCTCCAAAGAAGCAGACAACGATTTTACCGGTATTTTGCATTTGCTGACTGAGGGCTGCACCAACAGCAATTCCCATACCACCACCTACGATACCATTGGCACCAAGGTTACCAGCATCTAGGTCGGCAATATGCATAGAACCACCTTTACCTTTACAGGTTCCAGTGTATTTACCAAGGATTTCAGCCATCATTCCGTTGAGGTCAATTCCTTTGGCAATAGCTTGTCCATGACCACGGTGGTTTGATGTGATCAAATCATCTGGATTGAGAGCCAACATAGCACCCACGTTAGCTGCCTCTTCTCCAACAGAAAAGTGCGTCATTCCTGGCACTTTCCCTTTCTTTACTAATTGCGCAATTTTTAAGTCCATACGACGGATTTCTTCCATCTTACGGAACATTTCTAGCAAAAGATTTTTATCTAAAGTTGACATCTTCTTGCCTTTCTAACTTTCTTCTTACCTTACTATTTTACCGTTTTTAGAAAGTACTGTCAAAGTTTTTCTAAAGAAAATTTCACAAAATAAAAAAGAAAACCCAATGAGAACAAGGGATTTTCTTATTAAGAATATTTTTTCACAAACTTTTTATTGTTTAGATTTTGCTATAGATTCAAATCTCTTCATAATCACAGTTAAACGCCAACGGTAGAGCGCCCCACTCACAATCAGACTAATAATCAAACCAATCCAGTATGAATAAGCGCCAAAATCTGTTAGGGAATCTAATACCATAGCAACAGGGATTGCTACGCCCCAATAACCAACTAAACCAAGGTAAAAAGGAATCACTGTATCCTTATAACCCCGTAAAATTCCCTGAAGAGGTGCCGCAAAGGTATCTGCTAGCTGAAAGAAAAGGCTATAAGTCAAAAAGCGCGCTGTCAAATTGATAAATTCTGGGTCGTTACCATAAAGACTGGCCACATTTCCTCTAAAAATGTAAAGGAAAGTTAAGGTGAAGCCTGCAAAAATGAGGGCTGTCCATCTCCCTAGACCAATATAGGTTTTTGCATCACCAAATCGCTTGGCTCCCACCTCATAGGAAACGACAATGGCCATAGCCGATGAAATACTCATAGGAAAGGCGTACATAAGACTTGAAAAGTTCATAGCTGACTGGTGACTAGCGATAATCAAGGACGAGAACTTAGCCATAATCAAGCCAACCACAGAAAAGATAGCCACTTCCGCAAAGACAGTTCCGCCAATAGGCAGACCTAAGCGAACTCCTTCCTTGATTTTATCCATATTAAGCGGAATACGTTTCTCAAGATGTAGAGCCTTGAGCTTCTCCTGTTTAAATAAAACCAGAACAGAAATTCCAAGCAAAACCCAATAAGCCAAGGAAGTACCTAAACCAGCACCAGCACCTCCCAGCTCTGGAACTCCAAAGGCACCGTAAATCAAGAGATAGTTAAATCCACTATTGAGAGGAAGTAACAAAAGCATGAGGTACATGGACAGCTTGGTCAAGCCCAGCGAATCCAGCAAGGAACGAATAACACTAAAAAGCAATAAAGGGATAATCCCGATAGATAAAAACCAGAGATAGCGAACCGCTACTGCCGCCACCGGCGCTTCTAGTCCGATATGATTCAAGATTGGTGGCGCCAAGAAAAGCACCATCCCCAGCAAGACCACGGATAGGCCCAAGGCCAGATAGATGAACTGGTAAAAATCAGACGCAACCTCTTCCTTTTTGCCTCGACCAAGATGGTGACCAATGATGGGCACCAAGGCTGACACAATCCCTGTTAGGAATGTAAAGAAAGGATTCCAGATACTGGTTGCCATAGATACACCAGCCAAGTCCATGGTATTGTATTGACCTGTCATGGTCGTATCAACAAAGGAGGCAGAATAATTGGCAAATTGATAAATCAAGATAGGGAAAAATATCTTTAAAAATAAGATAAACTTGTCTTTAAAATGATGGGTTTGGTACATATATGCTCTCTATTCTTTTTGTTTACAGAGCAGACTCCCACCTAGTTTTGATAGACGATTTGTCCCTTACAGATGGTATATTTAACCTGCCCTTTTAAGGTTTCACCGATGAATGGTGAATTAGCTGCTTTGGAAGCAAAATGGGAGTCCACAAGGCGTTCAGCCTTAGCATCAAAAATAGTAATATCCGCTGGACCATTCTCAGCCAAGTAACCTGCTTCAAAGTTGTAAAGCTTGGCTGGGTTGTAGGTCATTTTTTCTAGCAATTCCATCAAGCTTAACTC
>CAURHZ010000044.1:0-8157 GCA_963524345.1 uncultured Streptococcus sp. | reverse complement strand
CCTTCACACTGGATGTAAGAAATCTCTTTGAGTTTGAGACTTGCTTCCATGGCTACATAGTAATCTTGACCACGTCCGATGTAAAAGGCGTTGCGTGTTGTTTCAAGAAGTTCACGAACCTTAGCTTCAATGGTTTCTTTCTCTGAAAGAGTTGATTCGATCGACTGAGCTACGATTGACAACTCATGAACCAGGTCAAATGCTGACGCTTTAGCATTGCCGTTTGCTTCACCAACTGCTTTTGCCAGGAAGGCAAGGGCTGCGATTTGTGCTGTATAGGCTTTAGTTGATGCCACGGCAATTTCAGGACCTGCATGAAGGAGCATGGTATGGTTGGCTTCACGTGAAAGAGTTGAACCTGGGACATTTGTCACTGTCAAGCTCGGAATCCCCATTTCATTAGCCTTGACCAAAACCTGACGGCTATCCGCTGTTTCACCAGACTGGCTGATAAAGATAAAGAGTGGTTTCTTGCTGAGAAGAGGCATACCATAACCCCACTCAGAGGAGATTCCAAGTTCAACCGGTGTATCCGTCAATTCTTCCAGCATCTTCTTAGAAGCAAATCCTGCGTGGTAAGATGTTCCAGCTGCAAGGATGTAGATGCGGTCTGCATCTTGAACAGCCTTAATGATAGCAGGGTCAACCACTACTTGACCAGCCTCATCTGTGTAGGCTTGGATGAGTTTACGCATAACAGTTGGTTGCTCATCAATTTCCTTAAGCATGTAGTAAGGGTAAGTTCCTTTACCGATATCTGACAAGTCAAGCTCCGCAGTATAGCTAGCACGTTCACGACTGTTGCCATCATAGTCTTGAACTTCTACGCTATCAGCCTTGACGATTACCAACTCTTGGTCATGGATTTCCATGTATTGGTTGGTCTCACGAATCATAGCCATAGCATCTGAGCAGACCATGTTATAGCCTTCTCCAAGACCAATCAAAAGTGGTGATTTATTCTTAGCTACGTAAATTACTTCAGGATCTTGTGAGTCAACCAAGGCGAAGGCATAAGAACCACGGATGATGTGAAGAGCTTTTTTGAAGGCTTCAAGAACTGACAAACCATCTTCTTCTGCAAATTTTCCAATCAAGTGAACAGCGATTTCAGTATCTGTTTGCCCCTTGAAGTGGTGACCTGCAAGGTATTCTTCCTTGATTTCAAGGTAGTTCTCAATCACACCATTGTGCACCAAGACAAAACGTTCGGTCTCAGAGCGGTGTGGGTGAGCATTGTCCTCAGTTGGTTTCCCGTGAGTTGCCCAACGAGTATGTCCGATACCAGTTGTTCCTTCAACACCAACTGTCTTGGCAGACAATTCTGCGATACGGCCTACAGCCTTAACCAGGTGATTTTCAGCACCACCTAGGACAAAAATTCCCGCAGAATCATAGCCACGGTATTCGAGCTTTTCAAGCCCTTGAATCAAAATATCAGTTGCATTTGTGTTTCCAACAACACCAACAATTCCACACATAGTATATACGACACAGACCAGCTGTGCTTTCTCCTTAAAATTGGTATAGTCTGATTCCTCTGTTATAGAATCAGCAAAAACAGTATATACTTGTTTCTTTCACTTGTCAAGAGTAAAAATTGGTATAGTTCAAATTAAACTCCTGTAACCAAAAAAACTCTGACCAATTAGGACAATCAGTCAGAGTCTTTTTTAAAATCCATTATTATCGCTTAGTTCCTTGAACCAGTGCCCTGATTTCTTCAGACGACGTTCTTGGGTTTCCAAGTCCAATTCAACCAAACCATAACGGTTTTTATAGCTGTTGAGCCATGACCAGCAGTCAATAAAGGTCCAGATTAAGTATCCTTTACAGTTGGCTCCATCTTCAATGGCACGGTGCAGTTCGCGAAGATGACCTTTTACAAAGTCAATACGGTAATCATCTTGAATCATCCCATCTTGACGGAATTTTTCTTCCCCTTCAACACCCATGCCATTCTCAGTCAACATCCACTCGATATTACCATAATTTTCCTTGATATTTTGGGCAATATCATAAATCCCTTGCTCATAAATCTCCCAGCCACGGTGAGGATTGATTTTACGTCCAGGCATCACATAAGGCTCGTAAAAATGCTCTGGCAAGAGTGGACTCTCTGGATGCTTAGCAAATCGAGGTGCCATAACGCGCAAAGGCTGATAGTAGTTAACACCAAGGAAATCTACTGTATTGTCACGAATGAGCTCCAACTCCTCCTCCGTGGTATCAGGCAAGAGACCGTGTTCATGCAAAATTTCTACCAACTCCTGTGGATAAGTCCCCAAAACAGACGGATCCAAGAAAGATTGGGCCTGAAAGAGATCCGCAATCCGAGCTGCCTTAACATCAGCAGGATGCTGGCTACGTGGATAAGCCGGTGTCAAGTTTAAGACAATCCCAATCTTAGAATAAGGCAAGACTTCATGACATGCCTTGACCGCTCGACTGCTGGCTAATTGTGTGTGATAGGCTACTTTAACCGCTGCTTCTGCGTCCACCTTATGTGGATAATGGGCATCGTAAAAATAGCCAAATTCTACAGGAACGATGGGCTCGTTAAAGGTAATCCATTGATCCACTAAATCTCCATAAGTTTCAAAACAAAAACGAGCATAGTCTTCATAGGCTGAGACCGTCGCCTTATTTTCCCAACCATCACCAGCTTCTTGAAGAGCAAAAGGCAAATCAAAGTGGTAGAGATTGACTAACAGACGAATCCCCTTAGCCTTAATAGCCTCAAAGACCTTACGATAAAAATCCACACCTTGAGGGTTGACTTCCCCACAACCTTGTGGAAAAATCCGTGACCACTGAATAGAAGTCCGAAAAGCCGTATGACCAGTCTCTAATAAAAGCTCGATATCCTGCTCCCAATTTTCATAAAAGGTCGATGTCTTATCTGGACCAATCCCATTATAGTAACGATTTGGCTCCACTTGGTACCAGTAATCCCAGAGATTATCTCCCTTACCGTCACCAGCTACACGCCCTTCTGTCTGCGGTCCAGAAGTAGAGGATCCCCAGACAAAATCCTTTGGAAATCTTAGCATACATTTACCTCTTTATCTAGTCATTTTTCCCATTATACAGAAAAAACAAGGCAAAAACTAGTTACATTTTTTCCTTGTTTTTCTTCTGATTATAGTTTTTATTTCTTGCTGAGGATTTCAAGCGTTTCGAGCACATTATCTGCATGAACTTCGATGGTGTCACCAGTCGCTTTAATCTTAACTTCTACGATACCATCGGCTGCTTTCTTACCAACAGTGATGCGGATTGGCAATCCAATCAAGTCACTATCGCTAAATTTGACTCCGACACGTTCGTTTCGGTCATCTGTCAAGACTTCATAACCAGCTCCCATCAAGCTTGCTTCAAGTTTTTCTGTCAAGGCTTGCGCTTCTTCATCCTTGACATTGACAGTAATCAAGTGAACATCAAATGGAGCTAATTCTTTAGGGAAGTTGATACCCCAAGCGTAACGGTATTCACCTTTTGGCGTTTTGTTAACAAAGAGACGAGCGTGTTGCTCCATCACTGCTGAAAGGAGACGACTGACACCGATACCGTAACATCCCATGATAATTGGCACAGCACGGCCATTTTCATCCAAGACATCTGCTCCCATGCTTGCTGAGTAGCGAGTACCGAGTTTGAAGATATGACCAATTTCGATACCACGCGCAAAGTTAAGAACACCTTGTCCGTCTGGTGAAATTTCACCCTCACGAACTTCACGGATATCCACATATTCTGCAGTAAAGTCACGACCTGGGTTCACACCAGTCAAGTGGTAGCCATCTTCGTTAGCACCCACAACTGCATTGCGAACATCTTGCACCTTACGGTCTGCGATGATTTTAACATTCTCTGGCAAAGCAACTGGGCCAAGTGAACCAAATCTTGCTTGAACAACACTTGCCACTTCTTCTTCGCTAGCAACGTCAAAGAAATCTGCTCCCAAATGGTTTTTCAACTTGACTTCGTTGAGCTGGTCATTTCCAACTAAAAGCGCTGCAACAAGCTCACCATCTGCCATGTAGAAGAGGGTTTTGATTGTTTGTTCTTCTGGAACGTTTAGGAAGGCTGCCACTTCATCAATTGATTTAACATCTGGCGTTGCAACACGGGTTACTTCTTCTTCGGCGACAACACGGTTGCTTGGTTTGTACTCGTTTGTTGCCATTTCTAAGTTAGCCGCATAGCTAGATTCACTTGAGTAAGCGATGGTATCTTCACCAGAAACCATCCATTTAAGCAATTCTGCCTTGATTTCTTCTTGCACTTCTGCAGGAATTTCGTCAAATGAGGCAACTGACTTGTCCAAGACAACCCAGCGGTCAAGGTCGGTACGAGCAGGTGTGATCGCCATAAATTCTTGGCTGTCCTTACCACCCATGGCTCCACCGTCACCGATGATAGCCTTGAAGTCTAAGCCACTACGAGTGAAAATACGCTCATAGGCAGCCTTGTACTCATCATAAACACTGTCCAAACTATCATAGTTAGCGTGGAAGCTGTAAGCATCTTTCATGATAAACTCACGTGTACGAAGAAGTCCATTACGTGGACGTTTTTCATCACGATACTTAGGTTGGATTTGGTAAAGGTTGAGTGGCAATTGCTTATAAGACTTGACAGAATCACGGACAATAGCTGTAAAGGTTTCTTCGTGAGTGGGGCCTAGAATGAAGTCTGATTTTTCACGGTTTTTTAGCTTGTAAAGGTCTTCACCGTAAGTTTCATAACGACCTGATTCGCGCCACAACTCTGCACTGAGAAGGGCAGGAGCCAACATCTCAACAGCACCAATCTTATCAAATTCTTGGCGCATGATGTTTTTGGCTTTTTCAATCACACGGTTGGCAAGTGGTAGGTAAGAATAAACACCTGCAGATACTTGACGAACATAACCAGCTCGCAACATAAGAGCATGACTGATAACTTGAGCATCGCTTGGCATTTCGCGAAGCGTTGGGATAGGCATTTTACTTTGTTTCATAATATTCCTCGATTATCTAAAAAAGAGTCGCATAATGTCATTCCAGGTCACAGCAATCATCAAGACAACCATGATGACCACTCCGGCCAAGGTGACATAGGTTTCAATTTCTTGTTTTAATGGTTTACGGCGAATAGCTTCCAGGATATTGAGCACAATCTTACCACCATCCAGTGCTGGAATCGGAATAAGGTTAAAAATCCCGATATTGATGGAAATTATTGCCAAGAAGTACAAGACATTCTCAATTCCATTTTTAGCAGCATCACTACTTGCCTTAAAGATGGCAACAGGTCCACCTAGCTTGTTCAAATCCGGTTGGAAAATCAGATTTTTCAGATCCGATAGAATTCGGAGAGCCGAGTCAGCTGCAGTTGTAAATCCACCTACAAACATAGATAGAAAATCTGACTTAATTCCCGGTTTAACACCTAGAAGGTAACGACCTTGATTCTCTTCAGGAGTAACAGTGATTTGTTTTTCACTCCCCTTTTCAGAAATAGTCACATCCAAGGTCGGGGCCGTTTGATCTTTGGTTTCTGCTTCCACAGCCTGGATCAAGCTTTCCCAGTTGTTAATCTCATGTGAACCAATCTTGGTAATCTGAGCCGTTTCTGGCACTCCTACCTTGGCCAAAGCACCTTGGGGCATAACATGGAACTGGTTTGTCTCAACATCTCTGACACCACCTTGCATAAAGATTAAAATCCAAAAAACAACAACACCTAAGATAAAGTTGTTCATAGGACCTGCAAAGTTAGTAATCAGTTTTCCCCAGATAGTTGCATTTTGATATTGAACATCCAAGGGAGCAATCCGAACCTCAGTTCCATCTGCTTCTACAACCGTTGCATCGTGATCCACTGCAAATGTTTTTTCTTCTTCCAGAACCAAGCCCTTAATAAAGAGCTTGTCTTCAAAGTCAAACTTGATCACCTGCATAGGAAGAGCCGTTTGATCCAATTTTTTACCTGAAAGGTTGATGCGTTTAACCTTACCATCATCAGTAAGTGTCAAACTGACAGGAGTTCCTGTCTTGATTTCAGTTGTATCATCACCCCATCCGGCCATACGGACATAGCCACCCAGAGGCAAGATACGAATGGTATAGGCCGTTCCATCTTTGCCAATATGAGCAAAGATTTTGGGTCCCATACCAATGGCAAATTCACGCACTAGAATCCCTGATTTCTTAGCAAAGTAGAAGTGCCCGAACTCGTGCACCACCACAATAATCCCGAAAACCAGAATAAAGGTTAAAATTCCGAGCATAGTATTTCCTCCGTCTTTTGATTAAAAGAGCCCAAATAAGTGCATGATTGGAAATACAAGCAACATACTATCGAAACGATCCAAAACACCACCATGTCCAGGGATAAATTTCCCAGAATCCTTGACACCAAAGTGACGCTTGATCGAACTTTCTAGTAAATCACCAAATTGTCCAGCAATGCTAAAGAAAATAGCAAAGACGGACATCTTGTAAACTCCATACGGAAGAGCAACTGTACTGTCAACTATCATAAAGATAATGGTTACTAAAATAGCTCCTAAAATACCACCCAAGGCACCCTCAAAGGTTTTATTTGGAGAAACTGTCGGAGCTAATTTTCGTTTACCATAGTTCATCCCAACAAGATAGGCACCACTGTCTGTCGCCCAGACGATACATAAGGCTAATAGTGCCTTATCTAACCCTGCAATTCTAGCATCTAATAGAGCATTAAAACCAAAGCCCACGTAGAAACTCATAGCAAGCGGGAAAACAGCGTCCTCAATCGTATAAGACTTGCTAAAAACAGTCGTTCCTAACATGATTGAAATCAAAACACTATAGGCAACCACATTCCCATCAACTGGTAAAAAAGTCAGATAATTCTCCAAGGGAATGGTCAAGGCAAAGGTTGCAAAGAGGGTCAAGAGGCCCTCCATCGTCATGGTCTCTAGACCTCTCATCTCCAAAAGTTCATGCATGGCTAGCATGGCTATGATTCCAATTGCTATCTGAAGCAAGAGTCCCCCAATCATTAAAATTGGTAGGAAAATAGCCAGGGCAATCCCTGCAAACAAGGTTCTTTTCTGTAAATCCTGTGTCATATTTCCTCCTAAACTCCTCCAAATCGGCGATGACGACGATTGTAGGCAAGAATGGCTTCCTGCAAGGCTTCCTCGTCAAAATCGGGCCATAAGGTATCCGTAAAATAGAGTTCACTATAGGCTCCCTGCCAAGGAAGGAAATTGCTCAAACGCAATTCTCCACTAGTCCTGATAATCAAGTCCGGATCTCGTAAGTCCTTAGGCAAATGCTGGGTAAAGAGATAGTTGCCAATCAATTCCTCTGTGATGTCACCTGGGTTGATTTTGGCATCTAAAACATCCTGAGAAATCAACTTAAGAGCCTGTGTAATCTCAGCACGTCCGCCATAATTGAGGGCAAAATTAAGAATCAAACCTGTGTTGTTCTTAGTCAATTCCTCAGCTTTAGTCAGAGCTTCAAAGGTTTGCTTAGGCAGGCGCTCCGTTTCCCCAATCATTTGAATCTTCACATTATTCGCATGCAATTCCGGGACATAATTATCATAAAACTCTACTGGCAAGTTCATGATAAACTTGACTTCCTGATCTGGACGGGTCCAGTTTTCTGTAGAAAAAGCATAGACCGTAATCACCTTGACGCCTAGTTTGTTAGCTGCCTTGGTCACAGTTTGCAATGCTTCCATGCCCACCTTGTGTCCAAAAACTCGCGGTTGCATACGTTTTTTAGCCCAACGGCCATTGCCATCCATGATGATGCCGATATGAGCAGGAACCTGTGCCGGAACCTCTACTTCCACAGCCTTATCTTTCTTAAAAAATCCAAACATGATCTTATTCCTATTCAAAAATCTATCGTTTCATTATACCATATTTCCCTATTTTCTTCTATCACTAAGCTATTTATTCTCAGGCACCAGGCTCGGTTTTCAAAAAAATAAGCCGCCTGATTGGGCGACTCTATTTTTTATAGGGAGATTATTATGAAAAAGTTTTAGGAGTTTAAGTTAAGGTCTTCTTAACTTATGTACTTAGTATACACTTCCTAGCTTAAAGTTTCCTTAAGTATTTTTAAAAATCAAATTTTTCCATTTCTCCTGCCAATTTTTCTTGGATAG
>CAURHZ010000043.1:0-8201 GCA_963524345.1 uncultured Streptococcus sp. | reverse complement strand
ACCTTGGTTACCAGTGCTGATATTGGTCTAAGTTACTTGAACTCTATTTATATTTCATCTGGAAGAACTGCTATCATTGATTTAAATAAGGGTGAATCCTATTCTGAAATAGGCTCGGATATAGAAAAGAAAAATACTGAACTTCATTTGATTGAAACAACTCCTAGTGGTCGTACGTATATTTGGAAAAATGCAATCAAAATGGGAATTGAGAAACCAGTATTTGGTTATGGTGTTCGAAATGTCTCAGATTATTATACCCAATATTTTAGTAAATATGAAATTCAAAATTCACTCATTGGTGGTAATTTCCATAATATATTTATTACAATTTTTGTAAGTTCTGGATTCTTAGGACTCATTTCTTTTATACTCATAATCGCTTATGTAAGTTTACGTTTTATAATCTATTTAATTGTAACTAAGAAAAATGATGAAAAATTAATTATAATTTTATTTTTTGGGATTTTATTTGGCCAATTATTTGAAAGTCAAATCATCTACTCCACAAATTTTATCAACATAATTTTCTGGTTAGTAATTGGTTATGGTTTAACGATTTTTTTGAAAGAAAAAAAAATCCGTTATGAGGAGGTAACAGATATTTCTGAAATTCAACAAATGGAATTAGGGATTATGGAGTACATTCATGAAGTTTGTCAGAAAATTGGTGCCAAATATTTCTTATCGTATGGTAGTTTAATTGGTGCAGTTCGTCATAAAGGTTTTATTCCATGGGACGATGATATGGATATTTGTATGCTTCGTGATGATTATGAAAAACTGCAAGATTATATGCTTGCACATCCAGATGAACGATATGAACTTATGTCTTATAAAAATAATATCAAATATGTCTATCCTTTCATGAAGATCAAAGATAATCAGACCTATCTAGTGGAGGAGGATGTGCGAATTGATTCAAATATGGGAATCTATATAGATATTTTTCCTGTAGATGGTTATGAAGATGATCAGTCTTTTAAAGACAAGATGACCAAGATTATTAAAAAGCGTCAATTAAGTTGTTACACATTCAAAGGAATTACGAATACTAAAAGTGTAGTAAATTCAATTATCCGCTATATTTCTGTTATTATCTTTTATTTCACTAATACAAATAAGTATGTTTCTCAAATTGATGAATTGGCTAAGTCAAGAAAAGTAGAAGATTATGAACAAGCAGATTACCTTATTTATAAAGATATGAACAAACCTGTTTGGAAACGCGAATGGATAGAAGATGTTGAAACTGGCAATTTTGAAGGCAAGGAATTTATGATACCAAAACACTACCATGAAATTCTCACTTCAGATTATGGAGACTACATGCAGTTGCCACCAGTAGCTCAACAAGTTTCTCATCATGATTTCAAACTATGGAAAATTGTGGATAATGGATAATATTTCTTTGTTAAAGGAAAGAGAAAAAAATTAGGAGTTACAAAAATGTCTGAGAGAATCTTAAGTCTAGAAGAGATTAAGCAAGTGGAACTTGATATTCTAGAGTATTTACATGAAATCTGTGAAAAACATGATATTAAGTATTTCATCGATTTTGGAACCTTACTAGGAGCTGTACGCCATAAAGGATTTATCCCTTGGGATGATGATACAGATATTTCCTTGGCACGAGATGAATTTGAAAAACTTTATAAGATTTTAAAAAATGAAAATCATCCATACTATAAATTGATTTCCTTTAGAGAAACAAAGGGATATCCATACAGTTATATGAGAGTCTATGATATAAGAACACGTAGAGATGCCAATCTTAGAGATTCTAAGGTTGTATTGGGAACCTGTGTTGATATATTTCCGTATGATGGTGTCGCAACGGAGAAAAGTGACCGTAAAAAAATGAAACTCTACCAATATCTTATTCGCCTCTCTTCTTTAAATTTTAAGGGTATCAAATCTGAGATGGGGGGACTTAAAAATCTACCTCGCTACATTGGGTCAGCTATTTTTCAACTAAGTTCTCCACAAATTTGGAATCAAAAATTAGAGAATCTTGCTTTGAAATATAGTTTAGACCAAGCTGAGTATCTTGCTTGTACGATATTTGATCCTAGCTTTTCAGAGGGAATCAAAAAAGAATGGCTCTATGACTTGATTGATGTACCATATGAAAATATTGTAGTGAAGGCTCCAAGAAAATACCATGAAATACTTGTCTACGAATTTGGAGAAAACTATATGACTCCACCACCTATTGAGCAACAAGTCCCAGGAGGGGATAAAAACTACTGGATTGATTAGATTAGTAAAAGTTGCTTATTGTTAAGATAAAGGAGTTTTCAAGGTGAAAAATAAATGGTTATTAAAATCAGTTAGATATAGTGTTCTCGCATTCTTTCTATTACTGATTCAGTTATCGCAAGGAGTAGATGCAGATACTATCTCTGCAGGTTCGGGCAATCGTATCCATTTCATAAATACTAAAGCAAAATCTGGAAGTGATGCCATCCTTCTGGAAAGTAATGGTCATTATGCTTTGATTGATATGGGAGAAGACTATGATTTCCCTGATGGGAGTGACCCACGCTATCCAAGTCGCTGGGGAATTTCCATGAGAAATTATCAAGTATTGGAGGATCGATTGATTCGCCACTTGGATCAAATAGGTGTAAAAAAATTAGATTTTATTATAGGAACTCATGTTCATAGTGATCATATTGGTGGAGCAGATGAGATACTTAATCGTTACCAAGTTGGTAAGTTTTATTTAAAAAAATATTCAGATGAACGGATTACCTCACACTGGGGGCTATGGGATAATCTTTTCAATTATGATAATGCTTTGAGAGCAGCTCAAAAACGAGGAGTTACGCTTATCCAGAATATTTCAGATGAGGATAGCCATATAAAATTAGGTGATATGGATATCCAGCTCTACAACTATAAGAATGAATATGATGCTGACGGGAATCTGAAAAAAGTTCGAGATGATAACTCCAACTCCATTGTTTCAGTAGTGACTGTGGCAGGAAAGAGAATCTATCTTGGTGGAGATTTGGATAATGCCGAAGGAGCAGAAGATAAGTTAGGTCCAGTTATCGGCAAGGTTGATATGATGAAATGGAATCACCATTATGATGCAACAATTTCAAATACGATTAATTTCCTTGAAAACTTATCACCAAAAATGATTATTCAGACAACTGGTGGAGATATTAATGTTGCTTCAACTAGAGAATACCTTCAGAAGAAAAATATTCAGGTTCTTCGTGCTGCTAGCCAAACTCAAGACGCTACTGTTTTTGATATTAGCGATAAAGGATTTGCTAATGTTTCAAATACCTTCCCTGATATCCTAGTAGTTGACGAAAAATGGTATCAAGAAGATGGCTATTGGAAATATCGTTTGTCTGACGGGGAAATGGCTATCGTCTGGAAAGAGATTGGCGGAGCCACTTACTTCTTTAATGGAAAAGGACAAATGCAAGCAGGTCGCTGGCTTCACCTTAATGACGACTGGGGAGAAAATGCCAAGGGGAATGATTACTATCTGAACAAAAATGGTAAAATGCAAACTGGTGGATGGTTCAAGCTAGATAACTCTTGGTATTATATCCAGTCGAATGGTGCTAGACGATTTAGCGAGCTCTCTGAAATTGGAGGGAAAAAATACCTTTTTGCGGCAGATGGTAAGATGCTGACAGGACACCAAGTTTTTAATGGTAAGAAGATGTTCTTTAGCGAAAGTGGTGCACTCCAAACAGCAGGTAAGTCTTCAACTTGGCA
This sequence comes from uncultured Streptococcus sp., assembly GCA_963524345.1. Taxonomy (GTDB): domain Bacteria; phylum Bacillota; class Bacilli; order Lactobacillales; family Streptococcaceae; genus Streptococcus. The sequence goes on along the minus strand of CAURHZ010000043.1, from coordinate 4,454 downwards.
AAAGATTGATTCAGATTGGTATTTCTATGATGAGGATGGACTAAAGACCATCGGTAAAAAGAATATCAACGGAAGCACATACTACTTTAATCAAGAAGGTATCATGCAAACTGGCTGGGCCTTTGTTGATGGTCACTGGAACTATTTTGCAAGTTCTGGAGCTATGAAAACTGGCTGGGTCAAGAATCAGGAAACATGGTATTATTTGGATAAAGATGGCATCATGTTAACTGGCAGCCAAGATATCAATGGTGTCCGTTACTATTTGAATGCCAGTGGCGCCATGCAAACAGGCTGGACCTTTGTTGATGGTCACTGGAACTATTTTGCAAGTTCTGGAGTTATGAAAACTGGTTGGTTGAAAGATAATGAATCATGGTATTATTTGAACCCCGAAACAGGTATCATGGTCGTAGGCTCTAAAGAAATTGACGGTAAAACCTATTTCTTCAAATCCTCAGGTATCATGCAAGTTGGATGGCAATGGTCAAACGATTCTTGGCATTACTACGCTACGTCTGGCGCACTCCAAACTGGTTGGTTGAAGGATCAAGGAACATGGTATTATCTTGAAGATCAGGAAGGTATCATGCTGGTCGGTTTCCAACAAGTGGATGGTAAGCAATATTACTTTAGTGCATCAGGTGTCATGCAGACAGGCTGGAAATGGTTTGATAATCATTACCGTTACTTTGAATCAAATGGAGCCATGAAAACTGGTTGGCTAAAAGACAAAGGCGTCTGGTATTATCTAAATCCTGAAGATGGTATTATGTTGGTTGGCCTTCATAAAGTTAATGGTGATCAATATTACTTTGATTCAACAGGAGCAATGCAAACTGGCTGGAAACAGCTTGATGGCAATTGGTACTATTTCCAAGCAGATGGTTCCTTGTTGAAAAATGCAACTACGCCTGATGGTTATAAGGTAAACGAGGAAGGCATTTGGAGACAGACTGTTGCTGCTGTAAACGGCGAAGCAGATCAGTCAGAAAAGAAGCAAGAAGCTAATTCCTCCATTGCTGAAGAGCCAAAACAAGATTCAAATCTAGAAGTCAATACTTTTGACAAGAAAGAAAAAGAATAAATCAGAAACACCCTACTAGTAAACGTTCGTTTATCAGTAGGGTGTTCTTTTAGTTTCTTTTGATCTTAGCTAATACTAGGTTCAGTGCATAGTGAAGTGTTTTATCCTTAGTGAGAAAGAGTGTTAAGAGATAGTAGATTCCACAAGTAGCTATGGTAGAGAGAACCATGAGAATCATATTGAGGTTCACCGTATAGGAACTGATTTGGAAAATCATCTTGAAAATATAGAAGATTGGGATAAATCCAAGGGATATGAGACTATAACGTGTTAAGGTCATAAAGATTTCTTTTAAATTAATTAGTTGATGTTTCTTAATAAAATGAATTTCTAAGAGAACAACGATGGCTTCCGCAATAATGGTAGTAGCAATATAATACTCAGGGGCAAAAATATTATTGATATACAAGATACAGTTGAAGAGGAGATTTGCTCCCCCACCAGCAAAGTAGAAAGTGGTCAAGTGGTTCTCGTGGTCATTGATAAAGATAATTTGCTTACCAAGAATCAATTCAATAGCCCAGATAATGGTTCGAAAGGCGAAGACGCTGGTCACGATACCTGCCTCAAGATACTTTTCAGAAGAGTAGATAACCGTTGCGTACTTTCCCAAAATCATAATCCCAAAACTAGTTGGAATCATGAGAAAATAGAATAATGATGCTGCTTGATTTACAAGATAATTATAAGAATTGTAATCCTTTTTCCCGAGGTAGTATCCGAGACGTGGAATGCTGACACTGATAGCTCCACTTAGGACACCTGCAATCAGCATAACGATGCTATAGGCAATTGTATAATAAGAAATATAGTTTTCATCAGGGCCTTTGGTGATAAACATTCTATCAAGTAAGGTATAGAGCATGTTGGCGTTCGCTAGGAGAAGCATAGTCAAGAGTGGTTTAGATGCTTTGACTAATTCAACAAGACCGATCTTAACAAAGGAAACTTCTCGCTTAATCCAGAGAAAACTGAGTAGATAGTTGAGAATTGTCGTTGCACTCATGATGATTGCATAAGGTACGATATCGTCTGGAGTTTTTACAAAGGTGAAGATAGCGACCAACATGGCAATACGAATAACCAATGTTTTGTAGAGGATGAAAGAATAATTTTCATAAGCCTCGTTCATCCACTCGATATAAAGGAATTGGAAGAGAGCCTGGACACCAAGTATATAGTAGAGTTCTTTCAAATTTTCAATACTATTATCCAGGTAAATAAATAGGAAATAGATACTTGTTGTTAGAACAGATGTAATAATGGAGATATAGAATAATTTCGAGAAAACATAGTTGATTTTATTCTTATCATCCTTGACCTTACTGATAGCACGAATCCCGTAGTTGTAGATTCCAAAAGCAGCTAGTGGTATGACAAAACTTGCCCAAGTATTAGCAGTATTGAAATAACCGTAGTTGGATTTGCTGAGAATCCGTGTCAGATAAGGATTGGTTATCAGAGGAAAAACGATATTGAGAACATTGACTAGCAAGCTAGCCAGTGCATTAACTTTTATATTTTTCATTGTACTTTCTTTCTTGTATTGTAAAATGGTCTCTAGTATTATATCACATTCTCGCTTCATTCTTTTGATAAAATCGTAAAAATCTAGTATAATAGATAGAACTGAAAGTATGAGGTTACTAGCAATGAAAATGAAACAAATTAGTGATACTACTTTAAAAATCACGATGTCTTTAGAAGATTTGATGGATCGAGGAATGGAGATTGCTGACTTTCTCGTTCCTCAAGAAAAAACAGAAGAGTTCTTTTATGCTATCTTGGATGAGTTAGAGATGCCTGATAGCTTTCTGGATACAGGCATGTTGAGCTTCCGTGTGACTCCAAAACCTGATAAGGTCGATGTCTTTGTGACCAAATCAAAGATTGACCAAAATCTAGATTTTGAAGATTTATCGGATTTGCCAGACATGGAAGAATTGGCTCAAATGTCGCCAGATGAATTTATCAAAACCTTAGAAAAAAGTATCGCAGACAAAACCAAGGATGACATCGAAGCGATTCAATCTCTAGAGCAAGTCGAAGCTAAGGAAGAAGAGCAGGAGCAGGCTGAACAAGAAGTTGAAAGCAAGAAAGAGCCTTATATCTACTATATCCTTTCTTTTGCTAAGTTGGCTGACTTGGTGGCTTTTGCCAAGACAGTGACTTTTGAGATGGAAACTTCTGAACTCTACAAGATGAACGAGCGCTATTATTTGACTATTCTAGTGGATATTGAAAATCATCCAAGTCCATATCCAGCTTGGCTGTTGGCCCGTATGCGCGAGTTTGCGGACGATAGTGACATCAGTCGCTCAGTTTTGCAAGAGTATGGTCAAGTCTTGATGAATCACGATGCAGTGCTTAATTTGCAAAAGATTGGTTCATAATTTTAAAAATCAATTTTCATCTATCAAGAAAGACGAATCATGGGATTCGTTTTTTCTTTTCTAGATTGAAATAGTGATTTACTATAATAGGAATTTTCACAAAATTCTGTTATAATGGCTATATCAGAAAATTTCGAGGAGACAAACATGACAGTTAAAATTGCTTTACTAGGATTTGGTACCGTTGCAAGTGGTGTGCCCTTCCTCCTAAAGGAAAATGGAGAAAAAATCAATCAATCAGCACATTCAGAGATTGAAGTTGCCAAGGTATTGGTCAAAGATGAAGATGAAAAGAATCGCTTGCTTGCAGCAGGGAATGATTTTAACTTTGTAACCAATGTGGATGATATTTTGTCAGACCAAGACATTACAATCGTAGTGGAATTGATGGGGCGTATCGAACCAGCTAAAACCTTTATCACTCGTGCCTTGGAGGCTGGGAAACACGTTGTTACTGCAAACAAGGACCTTTTGGCTGTCCATGGTGCAGAATTGTTAGAAATCGCTAAAGCTAACAAGGTAGCACTTTACTACGAAGCAGCAGTAGCTGGTGGGATTCCAATTCTTCGTACCTTGGCAAATTCCTTGGCTTCTGATAAAATCACGCGCGTGCTTGGAGTAGTCAATGGAACTTCCAACTTCATGATGACCAAGATGGTGGAAGAAGGCTGGTCTTACGATGATGCTCTTGCGGAAGCGCAACGTCTAGGATTTGCAGAAAGCGACCCGACAAATGACGTGGATGGGATTGATGCAGCCTACAAGATGGTCATTTTGAGCCAATTTGCCTTTGGCATGAAGGTTGCCTTCGACGATGTAGCCCACAAGGGAATCCGCAACATCACACCAGAAGATGTAGCTGTGGCTCAAGACCTTGGTTATGTAGTGAAATTGGTTGGTTCTATCGAGGAAACTCCTTCAGGAATTGCTGCAGAAGTAACTCCAACCTTCCTTCCTAAAGCGCACCCACTTGC
>CAURHZ010000042.1:0-8347 GCA_963524345.1 uncultured Streptococcus sp. | reverse complement strand
GTCATTCATTATGCAGATGGAATGCAGGCTCGCTTGGTTAAACAGGTAGATTGGAAAGACCTAGAAGGTCGAGTACGTCAGGTTGACCACTATAATCGCTTCGGAGCTTGTTTTGCTACAACGACTTATAGCGCAGATAGTGAGCCGATTATGACAGTGTACCAAGATGTCAATGGTAAGGAAGTCTTGCTGGAAAACCATGTGACGGGTGATATCTTATTGACTTTGCCTGGTCAGTCCATGCGTTACTTTGCAAATAAGGTTGAATTTATCACCTTCTTTTTGCAAGATTTAGAAATAGATACAAATCAGCTTATCTTAAATACTCTAGCGACTCCTTTCTTGGTTTCTTTCCATTATCCAGATAAATCTGGCTCAGATGTTTTGGTTTGGCAGGAACCTCTCTATGATGCCATTCCAGGCAATATGCAGTTGATTTTGGAAAGTGATAATGTGCGTACTAAGAAAATCATCATTCCCAATAAGGCAACTTATGAACGTGCTTTAGAATTGACTGACGAGAAATACCATGCTCAGTTTGTGCACTTGGGTTACCATTACCAGTTCAAACGTGATAATTTCCTAAGACGAGATGCCTTAATCTTGACTAACTCCGATCAAATTGAGCAAGTAGAAGCAATCGTAGAAGCCTTGCCTGATGTTACCTTCCGTATCGCAGCGGTGACAGAGATGTCTTCTAAGCTCTTAGATATGCTTCGCTATCCTAATGTGGTCCTTTACCAGAACGCTAGTCCACAGAAGATTCAGGAGCTGTATCAATTGTCGGATATTTACTTGGATATAAACCACAGTAATGAGTTGCTACAGGCAGTGCGTCAGGCCTTTGAGCACAATCTCTTGATTTTTGGATTTAATCAGACTGTGCACAATAGACTCTATATCGCTCCTGAACATCTATTTGAAAGTAGTGAAGTTGCTGCTTTGGTTGAGAACATTAAATTGTCCCTTTCAGATGTTGATCAAATGCGTCAGGCACTTGAAAAGCAAGGCCAACATGCAAATTATGTTGACTTGGTGCGATATCAGGAAACCATGCAAACTGTTTTAGGAGGCTAACATGTCAGACGAAGATTTATTTTACAAAGACGTTGAAGGTCGCATGGAAGAGTTGAAGCAAAGACCGATTAAGAAGGAAAAAGAAACCCGAGGGGAAAAGATTAGTAAAACTTTTTCACTCTTACTAGGCTTGATGATTCTGATTGGTTTGCTCTTTACTTTGCTGGGGATTTTGAGGTAGGCCTATGATTGAAATACTGATTGTTTTAGCTATTGTCCTATCTCTTGCTTTGATTGTATTGGTGACCATACAACCCCGTCAAAATCAATTATTCTCTATGGACGCGACTAGTAATATTGGTAAACCAAGCTACTGGCAGAGTAACACCTTGGTCAAGGTTCTTACTTTATTGGTGAGTTTGGCCTTATTTGTTCTACTATTAGCTTTTATGGTAATAACTTACAAATAAAAGAAAACTTCAGATATTCACCTTTTGTGATTGGTCTGAAGTTTTCTTTTTTTACTGTCCATATTTTTGGTAAAAGTCAACTTTTACTTGGATGAAGGTTTTGGCTTCACGTAGGAGTTGAAGAAGGGTGGCGCGGGTTTCAAATTCTTCTCTTGTCTTGGGCAGACTGCGGTTCCGGAAGACTTCCAGATAGCGTTCAATTTCATCTAGCAAATCAGAAGCAGGATTGGTCTGGCTCAGTTGACCGGCAATTTTTGAAAAGAGCTGGGCCAAAATCAGGCTCTCACTGGCAGCTAGGTGACAGGTGTTGATTTGCTGGGCCATGTTTCGCAGGATACGACTTTGTCGCTGTCTCATCTCAAAATAGTGGATATGGTAGTCGGTCTGGTGAAAGAGGTGGTCAGAGTGATCTAGATAGACCAGTCTGAGGGCTTCTTCCAAAAGGGTGTCCAATTCTTCAACCAACTGTGCTCGGTTGCGTCCATCCCCTCTGGATAAATAATATTTGAAGCGCTGGAGAATATCTTTTAACTTTTCTTCTACTAATGTGTGGTAATGCTGGATGTCCTCTTCTCGTGAAGGCATGTAGAGATTGACAAGTAAGGCAAATCCAGTACCGATAGCAAAGAGAAGGAATTCGTTGACTAGGAGTTCTGGAGAGGTTGACTCTTGCACCAAGAGATGGCTAACCAACACGCTACTTGGTGTGATGCCAATTTCCCAGCCCATCTTGTAGGCTAGAGGAACGTATAGGGCCAAATAGAGGCCAAGGCTCCAGATATGAAATCCGCTCAAGTGAAAGACCAAAACCCCAATAGCCAGAGCTAGAAGCATAGAAAAAAGACGATTGCGGGCCAATTTTAAAGTGCTTCTACGAGTATCAGATAGGCTTAAGAGAGCGATAATTCCGGCTGAAACTGCGGAAGAAAGATTGAGAAAATAAGCAAGAAGACAGGCAAGACAGGTGGCTAAGATGAGCTTGGTCGTACGTTGGCTAATAGACATAAGAATTTCCTAATAAGTTAGAATAAAAGCGGAAAAGACAAGACCTGAGCAGGCTTGTCTTTATAGATTATTTTTTACGGGCTGCTGCGTATTCGGCAACGGCAGTAAAGAGGACGTCTGTAGACGAGTTGAGGGCTGTTTCACATGAGTCTTGGATGACCCCAATGACAAAGCCAACTCCGACAACTTGCATGGCAATATCGTTAGAAATACCGAAAAGGCTACAAGCAACTGGGATAAGAAGGAGGGATCCTCCGGCAATACCAGAAGCACCACAGGCTGAGATTGCTGCTACCACACTGAGGACAAAGGCTGTGGCAAAGTCAACAGGGATTCCAAGAGTATTTACTGCAGCAAGGGTTAAAACGTTAATAGTAATCGCTGCCCCAGCCATGTTGATAGTAGAGCCGAGTGGGATAGAAACCGAATAGGTATCTGGATCTAGTCCAAGGTCGTGACAAAGTTTCATGTTGACAGGGATGTTAGCAGCAGAACTACGAGTGAAGAAGGCTGTTACACCGCTGACACGCAAACATTTCCAAACGAGAGGATAAGGATTTCTCTTCATAAAGAGAAATGCAATCAATGGATTGACTACTAGAGCAACAAAGAACATAGTTGTCACCAAGAGGCCAAGCAAAATTCCGTAGTTGGCTAGGCTTCCGATTCCCTTATCAGAGATGGTTTTGAAGACAAGACCAAGGATACCAAATGGAGCTAGGTTAATGACCCATTCGACAATCTTAGAAGTAACATCAGCCATGGTTTTCAGCAATTCTTTACTATTTTTGCTGGCTTCTCTCATAGCAATCCCGAAAATAACTGCCCAAGATAGGATACCGATGTAGTTGGCAGTAATAAGGGCATTGACTGGATTGTCAACCAGTTTGAGCAAGAGGTTGCTGAGGACCTGGCCAATTCCATCTGGTGGTGCGATTTCTGTATTGGCACTATTTAAGGTAATCTCAACAGGGACAATGAAGCTCGCTAGGACAGCGATAAGGGCAGCGGCAAAGGTTCCCACCAAGTAAAGGAAGATAACCGTTTTCATGTTGCTATCTTGTCCTTTTTGATGTTGGGAAAGAGCGTTAGCAACGAGGGCAAAGACTAGAATAGGTGCGATGGCTTTGAGGCCACCAACAAAGAGATCTCCAAGTAAACCAATTCCTGAAATGTTAGGAAGTGTCAGCCCTAGGGTTCCTCCAATAAGCATACCAATCAAAATCCGTTTGATTAGGCTTGCCTTATTCCAAGCATGAATGATTTTTTTCATAACAATCTCCTTTGTTGTGTAATGTTTATGATTATAGTATAAATATGAACTAAAATCAAGAATTTTCTGTCTATTTTTGCTATTATTTTTGAATATTTATGGAGATTCATCACTTGTGAAAGTATGGTATAATAAATGAAAGGAGTTTTCTATGCAAGAATTTTTTCAAACCTACCTCAATAAGCTTGATATAACAACGATTATTGAGAATATCTTAACCAAGTTAATTTCTCTGTTATTACTATTTTTACTATTTTATATAGCTAAGAAACTGCTCCATACCATGGTGCAGAGAATTGTTAAACCTTCTCTAAAAATGTCTCGTCATGATGTCGGGCGTCAGAAAACCATCTCACGTCTGTTAGAAAATGTGTTTAATTATACCCTTTATTTCTTTTTGCTTTACTGCATTTTGTCGATTTTAGGTTTGCCAGTTTCTAGTTTGCTGGCAGGTGCTGGGATTGCTGGGGTGGCCATTGGGATGGGAGCCCAAGGCTTTCTGTCTGATGTCATCAATGGCTTTTTTATCCTCTTTGAACGTCAACTGGATGTGGGAGATGAGGTCGTTCTGACAAATGGTCCTATTACTGTATCAGGCAAGGTGGTTAGTGTTGGCATTCGAACAACTCAACTCAGAGGAGAAGATCAGGTTCTGCACTTCGTTCCCAATCGAAATATCACCGTCGTCAGCAATTTCTCTCGGACAGACCAGGCCTGAAATTTTAGCAGATTTATGGTACAATAGAAAGAGTTTGGTAAAGGAGAGAAGATGTTTTTAGAAAAACAGTTGGGCAATGGTTGTACCTGGATTAACCTAGATTTAGACAAGTTGAAAAAACTAGAGGACCTTTCTGAAATCTACGGTTTGGACAAGGAAACCATCGAATATGCGCTGGATAGAAATGAGCGTGCCCACATGGATTATCACCGTGAAAATGGGACTGTGACCTTTATCTACAATGTCTTGAACTTGAAAAAGGATAAGGCATACTATGAAGCCTTTCCTATGACCTTTATCGTTGAACATCGTCGCCTGATTACCATTAGTAATACCAAGAACGCCTATGTCATTGAACAGATGACCCGTTATCTGGAGAGTCATGAAATGCTTTCGATTTACAAGTTTCTCTTTGCAAGTCTGGAAATCATCAGCAATGCCTACTATCCTGTCATCGAGCAGATGGACAAGAGTAAGGACGAGGTCAATGGCCTCTTGCGCCAGCGGACGACTAAGAAAAACCTTTTTGCCCTTTCCGACTTGGAGACCGGTATGGTTTACCTCACTGCGGCTGCCAAGCAAAATCGCATGTTGCTGGAGCATATTCAAGGGCATGCTCTCTATCGCAGTTTTAACGAGATTGAGAGAGAACAGTTTGATGACGCCATGATTGAGGCTCATCAGCTGGTATCCATGACAGACTTGATTTCACAAGTCCTCCAACAACTATCAGCGTCTTACAACAACATCCTAAACAATAATCTGAATGATAATTTGACAACCTTGACCATCATTTCAGTCTTGCTAGCGGTTTTGGCAGTCGTGACAGGCTTTTTCGGAATGAATGTTCCCCTACCGTTAACAGATGAGCCCCATGCTTGGCTCTACATTAGTTTGGCCAGTGCTGGTTTGTGGATTGTCCTGTCATTGTTGCTAAGGAAAATTGCGAAAAAAAGTTAAGAAAAGGAGCCAGAATGGCGATTGAAAACTACATGCCAGACTTTGCTGTGGAAGCAGTCTATGATCTGACAGTCCCAAGCCTGCAGGCGCATGGAATCAAGGCTGTTTTGGTCGATTTGGACAATACCCTCATTGCTTGGAACAACCCTGACGGGACGCCAGAGATGAAGCAATGGCTACATGATCTTCGGGACGCGGGCATTCGCATCATTGTGGTATCAAATAATACTAAAAAACGCGTCCAACGAGCAGTTGAGAAGTTTGGAATTGATTACATTTATTGGGCTCTGAAGCCCTTCACATTTGGGATTGACCGTGCCATGAAGGAATTTCATTATGAGAAAAGTGAAGTGGTCATGGTTGGCGACCAGCTCATGACAGATATACGAGCAGCCCACCGTGCAGGCATTCGCTCGATTTTAGTCAAACCCTTGGTCCAACATGACTCGATCAAAACGCAGATTAACCGAGCTCGTGAGCGTCGTGTGATGCGAAAAATCACTGAAACGTACGGACCGATTACATATAAAAAAGGAATTTAACTATGGAAGAAATTCTCTGTATTGGTTGTGGAGCAACCATTCAGACGACAGATAAGGCTGGTCTTGGTTTTACCCCCCAGTCGGCACTTGAAAAAGGTTTGGAAACTGGCGAAGTCTATTGCCAACGCTGTTTCCGTCTCCGCCACTATAATGAAATCACGGATGTCCAGTTGACGGACGATGATTTCCTCAAGCTCTTGCACGAGGTGGGAGACAGTGATGCCTTAGTGGTCAATGTCATTGATATCTTTGATTTTAATGGCTCTGTTATCCCAGGTTTGCCACGTTTTGTTTCGGGCAACGATGTCCTCTTGGTAGGAAATAAAAAAGATATCCTCCCTAAGTCAGTTAAGCCTGGTAAGATTAGCCAGTGGTTGATGGAACGTGCCCACGAAGAAGGACTTCGTCCAGTCGATGTCGTCCTAACTTCAGCACAAAACAAACATGCCATCAAGGAAGTCATTGACAAAATCGAGCACTACCGAAAGGGCCGTGATGTCTATGTGGTCGGTGTGACCAACGTTGGAAAATCAACCCTTATCAATGCCATTATCCAGGAAATCACGGGTGACCAGAATGTCATTACGACTTCGCGCTTCCCAGGGACAACCTTGGACAAAATCGAGATTCCGCTTGACGACGGATCTTATATCTACGATACGCCGGGAATCATCCACCGTCACCAGATGGCCCATTATTTGACTGCTAAAAACCTCAAGTATGTCAGTCCTAAAAAGGAAATCAAGCCTAAAACCTATCAGCTCAATCCTGAACAAACCCTGTTTCTAGGCGGTCTAGGACGCTTTGACTTCATTGCAGGTGAGAAGCAAGGTTTCACAGCCTTCTTTGACAACGAATTGAAACTCCATCGTACCAAGCTTGAAGGCGCTAGTGCTTTCTACGATAAGCACGTCGGAACCCTTCTGACACCACCAAATAGCAAGGAAAAAGAAGATTTTCCAAAACTGATCCAGCATGTCTTTAATATTAAGGAAAAGACAGACCTAGTCATCTCTGGACTCGGCTGGATCCGCGTAACAGGCACAGCAAAAGTCGCCGTCTGGGCACCAGAAGGCGTCGCAGTCGTCACACGAAAAGCAATTATTTAAAACAAAATCGCCGAGCGAACAAAGTGAGCTCATACAAAGATAGTTATTGCCGTGGTGTCTTGCCAATCTGTAGATTGGCAAGGGGCACAATTGAGACCAAGGCTCAATTGTGAGGTCAGGAAATCCATTTTCCAAAGATGAGATCTTTGAAAAATTAGTTCCGACCGTCCCTCACCACCTAAAATAACTATCAAAAAAACAAGGAAGAAATTATGTCATTAACCTCAAAACAACGTGCCTTCCTCAACAGCCAGGCACACACCCTCAAACCCATCATCCAAATCGGAAAAAATGGACTCAACGACCAAATCAAAACCAGCGTCCGTCAAGCTCTTGATGCCCGTGAATTGATCAAGGTGACTCTTTTGCAAAACACAGATGAAAATATCCACGAAGTAGCTGAAATTTTAGAAGAAGAAATCGGTGTGGATACAGTCCAAAAAATCGGACGCATCTTGATTTTGTTTAAACAATCTAGCAAGAAAGAAAATCGTAAGATTTCTAAGAAAGTCAAAGAAATCTAAGACCGAAACTCCAAATAACTGTTTTTACAGAGAAATAAAGGAGACTAGCCTATGGCAATCGAATTATTGACTCCCTTTACCAAGGTAGAGTTGGAGCCAGAAATCAAGGAGAAAAAACGCAAACAAGTCGGGATTTTAGGGGGGAATTTTAACCCTGTTCACAATGCCCATCTCATTGTTGCGGATCAAGTACGGCAGCAGTTGGGACTGGATCAAGTTCTGCTCATGCCTGAATACCAACCTCCTCATGTAGATAAAAAGGAAACAATCCCTGAACACCATCGTCTCAAGATGCTTGAGTTGGCGATTGAGGGAATTGAAGGTCTGGACATTGAAACCATTGAGTTGGAGCGCAAGGGTATTTCCTATACCTACGACACTATGAAAATCCTGACAGAGCAACATCCAGATACGGATTATTACTTTATCATTGGTGCCGATATGGTGGACTATCTGCCTAAGTGGTATAGAATTGATGAGTTAGTTGATATGGTTCAGTTTGTGGGAGTTCAGCGCCCACGCTACAAGGCTGGGACTTCTTACCCAGTTATCTGGGTGGATGTGCCTCTCATGGATATCTCGTCCAGCATGGTGCGTGACTTCATTGCCCAAGGTCGGAAACCCAACTTTCTCCTACCTCAGTCAGTGCTAGACTACATAGAGAAGGAGGGGCTATACTGATGGCCTATCAAGACTATATCAACTGCTCTCGCGAGGCTTTGTTGGAAA
>CAURHZ010000041.1:0-8582 GCA_963524345.1 uncultured Streptococcus sp. | reverse complement strand
GTGGCAGTAAACCAATAAGGCCTAGTTCCTTTCGCTCCTCTAAGGTAAAGGCAGTACCTTTATTGAGGAAAGGATTGTTTAAAATATCATGTGCAGTCATAGTGCAACCTCCTTTTTACTTATATTATACCACATGAAACGGATTGTTCGTAAAACGTTGTTGTTTAAATAATACAATGGTATACGCATATGTTATAATGAGTCTATGAGAACAATTTCTAATAAGCTCTTTTATACTTAAAACACCATTATTAATGACACTTTAAGTTGTTATATTTTATAAAGTTCTTGACTCATAAAAATCTCAATGATCACTATTTACTAAAAGTTTCGAGCAAAAGAAACTAATCATACAAATTGGCAATCCGAATTAAAATAAATATCATATAAGTTTGTTATACAATACTTTGTATTTTTTAAGATGTTTTTTTGTCATGCAAAACTTGTATTCTATTTATATGACGAATAAAAACTATTTACAACAATATATTTCCCAAAAAGTGAAATATTTTCGAACACAGAAAAAAATGAGCCAGGAAGAACTTTCGGAACAAGCAGGACTCGGGCTTAAGTATATCAATCAACTTGAAAACCAAAATGTGAATCTGACCATTCACAGTCTTGAAAAAGTGATTGACGCCCTAGAAATGACCCCAGAGGAATTTTTCAATTTTGATAGCCTTGAATCAACCTCTGATAAGAGTGACAATCTTTCACTCAAAAGAATCAACATGAAGATTAAACAGCTCCCTATTGATAAACGAGAAAAAATGTTGGTCATTTTTGAAAGTATCTTAGATAATCTTTGAGATCCCTGACTCACTTACATTTTAACTGGTGAATACTCGTATAGTCAAATTGTAGGATACGGATAAAAATTATTTATCTGCTGTTTTCCACTTATTTTCCTTCTCCAACTAATGAAAGTGAACCCATATGAATTTAAAAGATCTACAATATTTTTATGACCTCTGCCAGCTTCAATCCTATACGGAAGTAGCAAAACAACATAAAGTCAGCCAACCATCTATTTCTTATGCTATCAAGCGCTTAGAGGAATCCTTTAACTGCAAATTGATTCACCATGACCCCTCGCATCGTTCCTTCAAGCTAACTCCTCAAGGACAAATCCTTCTAAAGCATACAGAACTGATTTTACCTGAGGTCATTTCTACTCGCAAAGAAATTAATCGCTCCTTGGCACAATACTCTACTGTAGGATTCCCTCCTATTATCATTCAGTATCTCTTTGCTGCCTTAAACGAAAAAGATAAATTCGATTTTTTAAAAAAGATACGTCCTATCCGCGGTGGCTCCGTAGAGTTATTAAACCTTCTCCTTAAGGGAGACCTTAATGCAAGCCTACTCGGTTTGATTGAACCTCTCAATTATCCTTCAATAGAGACACACGAGCTATTTCATAAAGAACTGTATGTCGTTTTATCTAAGAACCATCCTTTTGCCACTGTTCCTTCCCTCGCTTTTGAAGAATTAGTAGATCAATCCTTTATACTCTTAGACGAACACTTTGTTCACCTGAAAGCTTTTGAAATGCTTAATCAAAAGCATCAAAACAAGGCAGAAATATTCTTTAAGACGGATGATATTGTCATTCTTAAAGAACTTTTAAAGAAAGGGATTGGCCTTAGTTTACTGGCCGATATCGCACTTTCTGATGAAGATGATGATTTAATAAAAATCCCTCTTATACCGAAGGATAAGATAACTTTTACAGTTTATTACGCTTACCTTAAATCAGCTACACCGTCATCAGAAGTAGAAGCCTTATTTAATCTCCTTAAATCATATGAATAGAAAAAACTCTAACTATCAATGAACTGATAGCTAGAGTTTTTTACATTGTAGATATTATACTCAATGAAAATCAAAAAGCAAACTAGGAAGCTAGCCGCAGGCTGCTCAAAACACTGTTTTGAGGTTATAGATAAGACTGACGAAGTCAGTCACATATATACGATAAGGCGACGCTGACATGGTTTGAAGAGATTTTCGAAGAGTATTAGACTATAGTAGATTGAAGCTAGAGTAATACGCCGCGACTTCTATAACTTTTCTAGAAATTAATTTGACTTTCCTAATCAAGTTGTTCAGATTTTATTTCATCTCACTATAATTCAATGATTTTCTAAGAATTCTATTTCTTTCGAAAATTCTTTCAAAGTTTTTTCAAATCAGTCCAACAAAAAAAGGTTTATAATTTCCACAAAAGTTGACATGGAAATTATAAAACCATTATTAGTTTAATCCTTTTTGGTAACGTGCCAATTCGGCTTGGTTGGCCCAAACATAGTGACCTGGACGGATTTCAACCATGGATGGTTTATCAGTCTCATAGTCGTGTTGACTTGGGTCGTAAACCTTCAAGACCTTCTTACGTTCCAAGATTGGATCTGGAATTGGTACCGCTGAAAGCAAGGCTTGAGTATATGGGTGAATTGGATTGTTAAACAATTCTTCTGTTTCTGCAACCTCTACAATAACACCCTTGTAAATAACTGCGATACGATCTGAAATAAAGCGAACGACAGACAAGTCATGGGCGATGAAGAGATAGGTCAAACCAAGTTCTTTTTGGAATTTTTTGAGCAAGTTCAAGACTTGAGCACGCACAGAAACGTCCAAGGCTGAAATGGGCTCATCCGCAATAACAAAGTCTGGTTGCATGACCAAGGCACGGGCGATACCGATACGTTGACGTTGACCACCTGAAAACTCATGAGGGTAACGAGTCAAGTGCTCAGCAAGAAGACCCACTTCACGGATAATATTTTTAACCTTCTCTTTACGTTCTTCTTCATCCTTGAACAGATGGTGATTGTAAAGACCTTCTGAAATAATATAATCAACAGTCGCACGTTCATTCAAACTTGCGGCAGGGTCTTGAAAAATCATCTGGATACGACGAATCAACTCTGCAGCTTGTTCACGCGATTTCTTACCATTAATCTTTTGACCTTCAAAAATGATATCTCCATTACTTGTATCATTGAGACCGATGATCGCACGACCAATCGTTGTTTTCCCACTTCCTGACTCACCTACAAGAGAGAATGTTTCTCCCTTGTTGATAAAGAAGTTAGCATTTTTAACTGCGACAAACTTCTTACTTCCTTCACCGAAGGAAATTTCTAAATCTTTGATTTCTACTAATTTTTCAGACATTTCCTTCCTCCTAGTCTGCCAGATGGGCAAATCCCATTTTTTCACGGATCTTATCGTGAAGATTTGCAATCACAGCTGGTTTTTCTACTTTTGGAGCATCCTCATGAAGAAGCCAAGTTTTAGCCCAATGCGTCTCTGATACTGAGAATTGAGGAGCTTTTTGTTCGAAGTCAATCTGCATTGCATAGTCTGAACGCAAGGCAAAGGCATCCCCTTTCAAGTCAGTATAAAGTGACGGAGGTGTTCCTGGGATTGAGTAAAGATCCCCTTTATCATCAGCAAGCTGAGGCAAGCTAGACAAGAGACTCCATGTATATGGATGGCGAGGGTCATAGAAGACTTCCTCAACAGTTCCATACTCAACGATTTCTCCTGCATACATAACTGCTACCTTATCTGCAATACTTGCTACCACACCAAGGTCGTGGGTGATAAAGATTGTTGTGAAATGGTACTCGTTTTGTAAAGATTTTAGCAAATCAATAATCTGTGCTTGGATGGTTACATCCAAGGCAGTCGTTGGCTCATCACAGATCAAGACATCAGGTCGGCAGGCAAGGGCAATCGCAATGACGATACGTTGACGCATTCCTCCAGAATATTGGAATGGGTATTCATCAAAACGTCTATCTGCATCTGGAATCCCAACCTTATTCATGTAGTCAATCGCCAATTCTTTCGCTTCTTTAGCTGTTTTGCCTTGGTGTTTTACAATAACTTCTGTAATCTGACTACCAATTGTTTTAATTGGGTCCAAACTAGTCATTGGGTCCTGGAAGATAGTCGCAATCTTAGCACCACGAATTTGTTCCCAATCCTTGTGAGAAGACAAGGCTGTCAAGTCTTGACCACGGTAGTCAATACTTCCTTGGGCAATGCGACCATTTTCTTCAAGCATACCTGTGAAGGTCTTTGTCAAAACAGATTTTCCTGATCCTGACTCACCTACCAAGGCTAATACTTCTCCTTCAACTAGTTCAAGGGAAACGCCTCGAATGGCTGTCAATACTTTGTCACGAACGTCAAATTCCACGACAATATCGCGAGCAGTCAAAATTACATTTTTTTCTTTTGTCATTTCTACTCCTATCTATGTGTACGTGGATCACTAGCATCCGCTAAGTTTTGACCAACTACGAAAAGGGACAAGGATACCAAGACAAGAGTTGTCAATGGAATCCAGAACAAGTAAGCATTGGTTGTTACGTTTTGTGAATAATCTGAAATCAAACGACCCAAACTTGGCACTGTAATTGGTAATCCAAGACCGAAGAATGACAAGAAGGCTTCGTATGAGATAAAGCTTGGAAGCATTTGAGTCATGGTTGTCACAATAACAGATACCAATTGTGGCATGATGTTTTTGGCAACAATCTTCAAGGTTGGTGTTCCCAAGGTACGTGACGCCAAATTGTATTCCAAATCACGGTAACGCAAGATTTGCACACGAATCATGAAGGCAATCCCAATCCATGTTGTTACACTCATGGCAAAAATCAGATTCCAGAATCCAGCTCCGATTGAGTAAGTCAAGACAATGACAATCAAAAGAGATGGGATGTTTGAGATGACGTTATAGACTTCCATCATCACGCGGTCAACTGATTTTGAAATTCCCCAAATACCACCGACAAAAACACCGATAACCAAGTTAATCACTGTTGCAATCACAGAAATGAGGATAGAGTTACGCGCTCCGAACCAGACACCATCAAAAAGAGATTTACCGTTACTGTCTGTACCGAACCAATGCTCAGCATTTGGCTTGATATAACGAGCACTAAAGTCGTTTACCTTGCTGACATCATTGAAATCAAACTTAGAAAACATTGGGTAGATGAAACTCATCAAAATGATAGCTACCAAGATTCCCAACATGACTACAGTTGATTTCTTCTTCATAAATTGTCTAAACACTGAACCCCAGTATGAATAAGCTGGCGCATCAATAGCTTCAGAGGCAAAATCATCACGTTTTACAAACTGAAATTTTTCTTTATCGATTGTAGACATTATTTGCCTCCTTTCTCAGTCAATTTAATACGTGGGTCAATAATCGTCATCCAAATATCTCCCAAAAGAAGTGAGAAGATAGAAATACATGTAAAGATGAAAACAAGACCTACGACCATAGAGTTATTAGATGCTTTTACAGAGTCAATCAACATTTTACCCATACCTGGGAAAGCGAAGACTGTTTCTGTAAGGGTTGCACCACCGATAACCCCGATAACAGCACCAGGAATTCCTGAAACCAGCGGAACCATGGCATTTTTAAAGATGTGTTTGTTTGAAATTTCTTTTTCAGACAAACCTTTTGCACGAGCAAAACGAACAAAGTCCTGTGATTGTAAATCAATCATGTAACGACGAATCCAAATAGCTGTACCAGGAGCACCCAACAAACCAAGGATAACTGCTGGTAAAACATACGAACGCCAATCTCCAGCACCCAAGATAGGGAATGAATCTGGCAAGCCGATTGAAGAACCAGCCAAACGAACGATATAAACCAAGGCAATTGTTGGAAGAGCCATCAAGAAGGTCAAAGCCCCTGTTGAAAAGCTATCAATCCAAGTATTCTTGAAGCGAGCCATAGCTGAACCAAGTGGCACGGCAATCGCATAAGAAATCACCAAACCAATCAATCCAACGACTGCAGAGCTAGCAATCATAGAAGGATATTGGTAGTTGCTTTCAGTTGCAGTATATGGGTCATCTTTCCCATAGTTAGCTACTTCACGAGAGTCAGCCTGACTAGGTGATTTGTAGGTTCTTGAGTAAATATTTACAGAAGAAGTTTTCTTACCTGTTGGGAATTGAACTTGAGAAGTTTTTGTTTGCCCTTGTCCTTGAGTAATAACCTGTAAAACAGGGCTATTAGCATAGGTTGGATAAGAGTCACCTAAATTAATATTCACAAAGTTTTGATGCACAAATGGGAACTGACTGTTGAAATACAAGAGATATTTGTGTTTAGTTCCTGAACCGACCAAGGACCATCCGATCGCTGGATCATTTTCAAAACGAAGGTAACGTTTCAAGTCTGGATTTTCAGGGTCTTGAATTTTATTTGTATGATCAATGTCAATCAAGTTAGCATAGAATTTGAAAACACGTTCAAAAATTGGGATTTCACGAGTAGCATAGAATTGGCCACTTTCAGTAAATTCTCCCAGGGTCCAACCATGACCGATTTGTTTGATGTATTTTTCATAGATAGCCTTGTTGGTATCGTTGGCTTCAACTGTTACAGAAGCATCCATCTGGCTAGCTTTTTCTTGCAACTCTTTGGTATCGTAGTACTCGATATAGCCCATACGCTCATAAACTGTATTTTCATAGTTATCACGTTTATCAGCAGTTGTCGCAATCTTGTTATAGTTGGTATCCTGTTTGAAAATCAATTTTCGAGGAACCATTGTATAGATAATCGTGTAAGTCAAGGTTGTTACTAAGAAGATAGAAACCAATGACCGCAAGACACGCATAAAAATATATTTCTTCATATCGTTTCCTTTTTAAATCCCAAAAGAACCTTCTCCTCATGGAGAGAAAGTTCCCTTGAGAGTTATTTATTTAACGTGTTTAGTCAATTCTTTTTGAACTTTTTCGTTTGATTCTTTTTTCTCTTTGAGCCATTTCTCACGAGCTTGTTCATAATCAGCCTTTGTTACAACTTTGTCTTGTAACTGAATATATTTGAAGTAGAGATTTGAACCTTTGTCTCCAGATTGGCTATAAGAAGCTGAGAATGGTACAACACGAGAAATGAATGGTGCAGCACCACTAGAAGACATAGCTGGTAAGAAGAGTGAACTGTCTGTCAACCAAGCTTGAGCAGCAGCATATTTTTCATAACGTTTGTTAAGATCACTTGTTTCTTTTCCAGCTTCATCAAGCAATTTATCGTAATCTTTCACACCAACTTTAGCTGCAGCTGCATTTGATGGGTCATCATACCCCATATAAGTTTTCGTTTGCTCACTATTAGTTGATTTAAGGATATCAAGGTAAGTTGATGGATCTTCATAGTCAGGATTCCATCCAACCGCACCTGAAAGATCCCAATCCTCAGCTGCCGCATTAGCAGCATAATAAGTCGCATTAAAGAATTCATCTTTAGAAATTTGTTGAATATCGATGACAACATTTTCTTCGCCTAAAACTTTTTCAACTGATTGTTTGAACGACTGAATCCGTGCGACAAAGTTTTTAGAGGTTTGGTCTACTGGAACATCCAAGTGGATAGGGAATTTCACACCTTCTGCTTCCAGAGCAGTTTTAGCTTTAGCAAATTCTGCTTTAGCTTTGTCAGCGTTAAAGAGACCGTCTTGACCATCAGCAAAGTTTACATCTTTCCACTCATCTCCATAAGTCTTAACTTTTTCAGCAACCAAGTCACCGAAAGTTTTTTCGCCTGCAGTCACAAAGTCTGGTTTCACAAATAAATTACGAACTGCGAGAGGAGCACCTTCTTTACCGTTAACTTGAGCAGAATAACCTGTACGGTCAAAGGCAAAGTTCAAGGCTTGGCGGAAGTCTTTGTTAAGAAGAGCTTTCTTAGTAGATGTTTTCTCTTCATCTGTCGTTTTAGATGTATATTTGTAATTTTGTCGATCAATATTTACACCTAAACCTCCAATACCAGCTCCTGACGGAGTGTAGAAAATATTATCCTTGTATGACTCCTCTACCTTTGAGAAGTTTGAACTTGTTGGGTAAAGACGAGCAAAACTATAAGCTCCACTTGTAAAGTTACGCTCAAGTGATTCTTGGTCCGAACCATCAAAATATGCAAGTGTTGCTGTATCTAAATGAACATTCTCTTTATCCCAGTACTGCTCGTTCTTAGCAAATTCGATAGAAGATTTAGCAGTTAAACCTTTAAGCAAGAAAGGTCCATTATATAGCAATGATGTAGGATCTGTCGCTTTAGCAAAATCAGAGCCTTTTGATTTTTCAAATTCTTCGTTTAATGGCCAGAAAATTGAATAAACCATCTTAGAGTTCCAGTAAGGTTCTGGTTGGTTCAAAGTATACTCAAGAGTATAGTCATCAACCGCTTTAACACCTACTGTAGAGAAATCTTTTGAATTCCCAGCCAAATAATCAGATAAACCTTTAACAGAAGTTTCAGCTAGATATAGAGCTTCTGATTTCTTATCTGCCGCATGTTTCAATCCATTCACGAAGTCTTTAGCAGTCACTTCGGCATATTCTTCACCATCGGATGTCATCCATTTGACACCTTTACGAATTTTGTAGGTATATGTCAATCCGTCTTTTGATACAGACCAGTCTTCTGCAACCGCAGGAGTCAAATTCCCGTATTTGTCATTTGTGAAGAGGCCATCGATCCCGTTTGAAGTAGCCACTTTCGTACTCTCTTTTCCAGA
>CAURHZ010000040.1:0-8681 GCA_963524345.1 uncultured Streptococcus sp. | reverse complement strand
GTATAAACCACGAGGGTAAAGGGCTTGGTCAGAATGATCATAGTCATATAGCGCTTGAAGCTCATCTTGGTCAGGGCAGCCAGCATACAGAGAAAGTCAGCTGGACTAATGGGCCAAATCATCATAAAGATAAAGAAACGGTCAAAACGATTGCCCTTATCTAACCAACCGATATACTTGTCGTAGGTACGCTTGCTGACGACAGACTGGACAAAGGCAGCTCCATAGAGGCGCACCAGATAAAAGATAATGGCACAGCCAATCACGATACCGATATAGTTGTAGATAGTCCCGATGATGTGACCATAGATAAAGACCCCAGCTACCGAGGTCAAGGCCCCAGGAATGATAGGGACGACCGTTTGTAAAATCTGTAAAAAGATAAAGAGAGGTGGCCCCCAGATACCTGCCTGCTGGATAAAGGCAGAGAGGGTTTCCTTAGACTGTAAAATCCCAGCCTGATAAGCCCAAATACAGAAAATCAAACTCCCAATCCCACCGACAATCGATGAGATGTTGATAACTTGCTGTAAAAGGGGAGAAACAGCTTTCATTTGTTTATCCTGTGACATGTAAACTCCTCATAGATAGTATAACTCTACTATACCATATTTTGTAGGAGAAAGGGGGAATGAGTCTTTTTGATGAGAAATAGATGGGAATACAGGTCTTCGAGACTTAGAATAGACTTCTTTGCTGAAATTTATATGCATTCTAAGCTTAGAACAATCGCAATTCCATAAATTTACAAGTATTCTTCGTTTCGAATAGCTTATCTGAGAAAGTTTTGAGGTATTCTAGCTTTCGAATAGTTATTTTTCCTAAAGTTTACATGCATTCTAAAGCTAGAAAGGCTAAAATCTAAAAATAGTAAGAGTCTCTATCTGATGGACGGATATGTTTCCAGTCGGATAGAGATTTTTTCATTTGGAACTGTCTGATTTGTCCTGAAAAGTACATTTTAGATGGAAATAATGACAGTTGAGCGGATGGGGATTAAAATGGTTTGGAGAACTGTTAGAATGGTTGTATCAACTCAAAGGAGAAAAATTAATGAAGAAAGTTAAAGATGATGAGGAGAGTATGCTATCGACACTTCCTTTATGGGGGCTTCTCTTTTTGGTCTGTGCATTGTTGCAAGTCTTTGTATTTAAGGATAGACCTTTGATTCAACCTGATAGACAAGGAAGCATTGTAAAAACAGATCAAAAACAGGTCTATCTTCCAGAACTAATCCAGTCTTTGTTTGATAAAGAAGACAATAAATGATTCGTTAAATAGAAAGGATATCATTATGACAAAAACATACGCTATTCGCCCGCTTAGTTACAGCAACTTTACCAACCGTGAGTTTGAGAGCCTGATGATGGATACTCATCAAAGTTTGGAGACTTTTTCTAAAGCAAACAAGGATGAGGGCATGTATACCAAACATTTGGAGCCCTTCAAGACCAAGCTAGATGATTTTCAAGCTCAACTTGCGGCGGTGGAGACGAAAGAATCTAGTAATCTGACAGAAGTTGATCGCAATCGTGATAGTGCCTTGGTCGGTCTCTTTACCCTCCATAGAGGATTTGCTAAGATTAAGGATGCCAAGCTCAAAGAAGCTCATGAAACTCTGAAACCAGTCTTTGCCAAGTATAAGGACATCACTAAGCACAGCAACGATGTAGAAACGGCAGAAATCAAGAGCCTTCTCAAAACGCTTAGTGAAACACCCTATCATGAGGCAGTTACCAGCCTAGGACTAACACCCATGCTGACAGCGGTGGTCAATGCTCAAGAGGAATATGACCAAGTGGAAAGTAAGGCGCGTGCTCACAAGTCTGCCAAGGAAGTTGGCAAGACCAGACAACTCCGTACCGAACTTTCAACCAGCTACGACCTATTTATGCGCTATACCGCAGCCAGTGCAGAAGCCTACCCTGAAAAGGAACACCTGACTCAACTCCTCAAGGAACTCAATAGTATCCGAGATAGCAAACGCCGTCTCATCACTAGCAACAAGAAAGATAAAAAGACCAAATCAGCAGAACCAGCCCAAGCAGCAGGATAAAGATAACCCCTTAGAAGCGGATTTCTAAGGGGGATTTTTATAGTTTCGTGGTATAATTTTATTATATTAGAAATCTATTTAATGAAAATTAATTATTTATTTAGAAAGGTTGAGATGAGAATACCTGATATTGAAATAAAAAAAGAAGTCTCTAGGCGATTTCAAGAAGCTAGAAATAATTCAAGGCCTGATACATGTTTACTATGTAATAAAAAACTTACAAAACTTTGTAATTCGCATTCAGTTCCTCAATTTGTATTAAAACAATTGGCTGAGAATGGAAAAATCATGCAGTCTAGTTTTCTGCTTGCTTTTGAAGATATAGATATATTTGAGACTGAAAAAGGAGTAAAAAATTCAGGGACATTTAAATTTATATGTCATTCATGTGATAAAGAATTCTTTAATGATTATGAATCGGAAGATGCTTTATTGGGAGAGATTTCAGATAGAATGTTAGCTGAAATTGCTTTGAAAAATGAACTTTTGAATGTTTCCAAACGAAGTCAAGAAGTAGAATTGTATAGATCCCTTCCAGAAAAAATAATCAATATTGACTATATGATAGATTTGTATAGTCTAGATTTGAGATATTTTCTTCAAGAAGTGGAAGTTCATAAACGAGAAATTTTAAATAATACAAAAGGGGCATATCAAATTATATATAAAGAGATTCTCCCATTTGTGGTTCCTATTGCAACGCAAGTAGCTATTACATTAAGAGTAGATATGTACGGCTATCCTGTAAATGACGTTTATAATCTAGATCCTAAAATTAATATGCAAGATTTGCATTTGGTAATCTTTCCTTTAAAAGAATCATCCCTTGTTTTAGCCTTTTATCATAAAAAAGACAAAAAATATAGAACTCTAAGACATCAGTTTAATAGTGAAAATTCTAAAAAAACAAAAGAATTTTTAAATTATCTTGTATTTGCCTATACAGAAAATTTTTTTATTTCGAAAAAAATCTGTGAAAAAATTCAAAGTAATAAGAAACTAATCCAACTAAATCGGGAATTGTATCAGCAACCTAATCTTGGAAATTTAAATATGTATGATTTTTTAAATTTTGAATATGAACCAGTAAAGGCAGATGAAATTCCTAATTTTTTAACAAAAAATTGGGCATTAGGAGAAAAAGATGAATAAGATGAGTAAAATTAGATTTAAGGGATTTAATACTTCTCTCGAAAGAAAACAGATAGGAGATATAACAACTAGTTTTTCAGGAGGAACTCCAAAATCAAGCAACAAGAGTTATTATGAAGGGAACATACCTTTTATTCGCTCTGGCGAAGTTAAATCAAAACAAACAGAACTATTTATCAGTGATGAAGCTTTACTAAACTCTTCGGCAAAAATGGTAGAAAAAGGTGATATTTTATATGCTTTGTATGGAGCAACAAGTGGAGAGGTTGCAATAAGTCAGATAAATGGTGCCATTAATCAAGCTATACTTGCCATTAAGCCTAATTCAGAATATTCTTCTGAGTTCATTATGAATTATCTAAAAAAAGAGAAGAATAATATTTTGGAAAAATATCTACAAGGCGGTCAAGGGAATCTTTCTGCGGCTATTGTTAAGAGTATTGAATTAAATTTACCAAGCCTAGCCGAACAATCCGCTATCGGCTTGCTTTTCCGCACTCTAGATGGCCTTCTAGCAAGCTACAAGGATAATCTCGCCAACTACCAATCCCTCAAGACGACCATGCTCTCCAAGATGTTTCCAAAAGCTGGACAGACAGTTCCTGAGATTCGATTAGATGGATTTGAAGGCGAGTGGAAAAATTCAAAAATTAGTGACTATATCAATTTACTGAATGGACGGGCTTTTAAGCAGGATGAGTTATTAAATGAAGGAAAATACAGAGTTGTACGAGTTGGAAATTTTAATACAAATGAAAAATGGTATTATTCAAACTTAGAATTGGAAGAAGATAAGTATGCCAATAAAGATGATTTACTTTACTTATGGGCAACAAATTTTGGACCTGAGATATGGAAAGAAGAAAAAATAATTTTTCACTATCATATATGGAAATTTGAGTTCGATAGATCAATAATTGATAGAAACTACCTTTATTATTGGTTGGAAAA
Organism: uncultured Streptococcus sp.; assembly: GCA_963524345.1. GTDB lineage: Bacteria > Bacillota > Bacilli > Lactobacillales > Streptococcaceae > Streptococcus. The sequence goes on along the minus strand of CAURHZ010000040.1, from coordinate 4,522 downwards.
AGATAAAAAACGAATACAACAGAATACCAATGGCAGTACAATGGTTCATGTCACAAAAAGTATGATGGAAAATCGAGCGTTTTTATTTCCAATGTTTAGAGAACAACAAGCCATCGGCACTTATTTCTCAAACCTCGATAACCTTATCAACTCTCATCAAGAAAAAATTTCTCAGCTAGAAACACTTAAAAAGAAACTCTTGCAGAATATGTTTATTTAAGGAGGAGTTATGTATAGTTCTATTAATGAATTAATTAAAAAATTAGAATCTGAACGGATAAGACTTCAAGAAAACTTGAATCAACTATATGACTTAAAAGATGCTTATGAGATTCACTACCAGCATGCAGATACTCATTTATTAGCACTTATTAACCTGATTTACAACGAATTAAATGATGAATTTTTGTCTGATAATGTAACAGAAAAGTATAAAAATCTACGTGATAATTGGTTAGAAAGCATATACTTTTGCTTTGGAAAGAACGCTAATTTATATGAATCAAATCTGCCTCAAATTATAGAGAACTTTAAAATAATCAAACTTTTTTCTTTTATTTCAAAAGTAGATTCTACAACAGTTATTATAGGAGCTAACGGAGCAGGAAAAACTAGTCTTATTAATGAATTACGGAAGAATAGTATTGATGAGATGTTTGTTCTTCCTGCTCAAAAACTATTATATTTTATGTCTAATGTTTTTGGTCGTGATAGTATTAGTAAAGAAAAATATTTAGCAGATTTAAAAAAAGCAGAAATAAAATATGATACGATTGAAATACAGACTCATAATATCGAAGATTATTTTTCAAGTTCTTTTACTAAAATGATAACGTTATTGGTAAAAGATTATACAAATATTGCTACCCGTAAATTACGGGGAGAAAAAGATTTACATTTAGCTCTATGGGATAGAGTAGAGCAGGTTTGGAATCTAATATTACCTGAAATAAAATTTATCTTAGAACCTGATAATAGAGTTGTTGAAGTTGAAAAAAATGGCTCTAGATATAGTATAAATGGGCTTAGTGATGGGGAGCGGTGTATATTGTTTTATATAGGTAATGTCTTTCTTGCTCCAGAAAATAGCTATATTGTTATTGATGAACCTGAAACTTTCCTAAATGCTACAGTCTATAATGAATTATGGGACTTACTGATATCAGAACGTCCTGACTGTCAATTCATTTTTGCTTCACATAATATGGATTTTGTTCAATCAAGAACGAACGCTACCTATCTGTGGTGTAAGAAATTTGAAGCACCTTATAATTTAGATTATCAATTACTGGAAGATTCACAAGAAATGCCTCTAGCATTATTAACTGAAGTATCTGGAACGAGAAAGCCAATTTTATTTTGTGAGGGAACGAAAACTAGTATAGACTATCAGATTTATTCCAAATTATTTAGTGATTTTTGTTTTGTAAAACCTATTCAAGGACACAAGCAAGTTATCCAATATACTAAAGCCTATAATAATTTACAACATTTACATGGTAATACAGCATACGGAATTATAGATAATGACTGGATGGATGAAAGTAGTATTCAAGGATACAAAGAACAGAATATTTTTGTTCTTCCATTCAATGAAGTAGAGATGATGCTTGTTGATGAAGCAGTCGTGAAGTCATGCTTACATTTTGATGATGACAAAGAAAAACAACAAAAATTTGAAAACTTTCAACAAAGTATCATTGAATCTTGTAAAGAAAAGAAAGATAAAATAATAAGTCTTGCCTTGAAAAAAAGAGTTGATGAATTTTTGGAAGGTAACTGTATTCAAAATAATAAACCTACTAAAGAAGATGTTGAAGAATTTTTAAAAAATTTAGTAAATGAATTTGATGCATCTTCAACGGTTGATAATATAACTTTTATCGTTGAAGAAAATTTGAATTCATCTGATTTTTCAGCAATTTTAAAGATTTGTAACTTAAAAAATGAAATAATTAATCATAGAGGAAACACGAAAATAGTTCCAAACTTTAAAGATAAAGCTTTAAGACGTATTGCATTGGATAATGATTTACAGAAAAAATTACGACATAAATATTTTGAAGAATTAGAAATGAAACTATTGAAGCAATAGATAGATTTTTGAATTTATAAAAAAGAAAGAAACATTATGGAAACAACACAAACGTCCCAGTCGCTTTACCAAGCCCTGTGGAATTCAGCGGATGTTCTCCGCTCTAAGATGGATGCTAATGACTATAAGTCCTATCTCTTGGGGATGGTCTTTTATAAGTACCTGTCAGATAAGATGCTCTTTTTCGTGGCGGAGACTATGGAGGAGGGGAGTGAGAGTCTAGAGGCTGCCCTTGAGGTTTATCGCAATTACTATGAGGATGCGGATACCCACGAGGATCTTCTTGCAGTTATGAAGGGCGAACTCAACTATAGTATCAAGCCTGAGTTGACCTTTACTTCTCTAGTGGCACGTGTCAATGAGGGGACTTTCCAGCTGGAAGATTTGGCTCAGGGTTTTCGCGATATCGAGCAGAGTGACGAACTTTATGAAAACCTCTTTTAAGATATTGACCTCTATTCAAAAAAGCTAGGGGCGACTCCGCAAAAGCAAAACCAAACGGTGGCGGCAGTCATGAAGGAGTTGGCTGTGCTAGATGTGGCTGGTCATGCTGGTGATATGCTGGGAGATGCCTATGAGTATCTGATTGGTCAGTTTGCGACTGACTCGGGCAAGAAGGCTGGTGAGTTCTATACACCTCAGCCTGTTGCCAAACTTATGACTCAGATTGCCTTTTTGGGTCATGAGGACCAGCTGGGCTTTACCATCTATGATGCGACCATGGGGTCTGGCTCTCTCTTGCTCAATGCCAAGAAATACTCTCATAAACCGCAGACAGTGGTCTACTTTGGTCAGGAGCTCAATACTTCGACCTATAACTTGGCTCGGATGAACATGATCCTACACGGTGTTCCAGTTGAAAATCAATTCCTCCACAATGCTGATACACTGGATGAAGACTGGCCGACTCAAGAACCGACCAACTTTGACGGTGTTCTGATGAACCCTCCATACTCAGCCAAGTGGTCTGCTAGCTCTGGCTTTATGGCGGATCCTCGTTTCTCTCCTTTTGGGAAACTGGCACCCCAGTCCAAGGCTGACTTTGCCTTTCTTTTGCATGGTTACTACCATCTCAAGCAGGATAATGGAGTCATGGCTATCGTCCTTCCTCACGGGGTTCTCTTCCGTGGCAATGCGGAGGGGACTATTCGTAAGGCCTTGTTAGAAGAAGGAGCTATTGACACAGTTATCGGTCTACCTGCCAATATCTTCTTTAACACAAGCATTCCGACTACGGTTATCATTCTCAAAAAGAACCGTACCAATCGTGATGTCTACTTTATCGATGCTTCTAAGGAGTTTGATAAGGGAAAAAATCAGAATATCATGACGGATGCTCACATCGAGAAGATTCTGGAAGCTTACAAGTCTCGTGAGGAGATTGACAAGTTTGCCCATCTAGCAAGCTATGAAGAAATCATCGAAAATGACTATAACCTCAATATCCCTCGCTATGTAGATACCTTTGAGGAAGAAGAAGTCGAACCACTGACAGATATCGTTGGCAAGATTAACACGACAAATCAAGCAATCCAAAACCAAACCGCTTCCCTACTCGAAATGCTGAACCAACTACATGGAACTACACCAGAAGCCGATGCTGAACTCAAAAAGTTTTTGAAAGAGTTTAAAGGGTGATGAGAGTAATTGATTCGCTCATATTCCGCTCATAATTCGCTCATTTTTAAGATATAACTTTGTTTCCATATTTCCGGGGAACTAGTAGAAAGTAAGGAGAAATATGGAAAATAAGAACCAACGTGCCCTTTGTCAGCAACTCTGGGCGAGAAACAAATACCTCGTGTTGAGCCATTCCAGCAATATTTACAATGAGATTCGCCAATACTTGAAGAATGAAGAGGTGGAGGTAAGTAATTTTCAAGAACTGATCGACCGTGCCTGTCAAATCCCTGAGCGTAGGGGTCAGGTCTGCAATGCCTTTCAGCATATTTGGGGCTATTTCAAAAAGAAAGCGACAGATGCTGAGCGCAAGGACTACATGCTCTTGCTGGATCGCTACCGATTTGGTCAAGCTTCTCAGGCAGACTTGATCACTAAGACTCGAGACTTGCTTGATCGCTATCCAAATACCTATTTGCAACAATCGACTTTACTGAAAGGAGATTCCCATGAGACTTTGGCATGAGGCTTTGATTTCACAGCTTCCTCGTCCTCAACTTTTGGGGCAACATCGAGAGTGTTGCGCCCTGCGTGGCAATGGCTGGGGCAGAAAGCATGCGACGGTGGACTACGTCTTTACTTACTCGTCCTATCGTCTCTATGCCTATCATCGCTTGATCATGGAGGAGATGACTAACCGAGGCTATAAGGTTAGTCCAGAGTGGATGGATAAAAACTATCGTGGTAAGATTTGTCCTTCTTATGAGGATTTACCTGAGGACACTTTGACGAGCCCAATATACAAGG
>CAURHZ010000039.1:0-8745 GCA_963524345.1 uncultured Streptococcus sp. | reverse complement strand
ACCAACTCAGACTTTTTAATGCTTAAAATGGCAATTCGTCCTCTTCCAAGACCAAATCCGCCAAGTCTTGTCCTGCGTTATTTTCACGCATGGCACGTTGGGCACGACTTTCCAAGAGTTGGAATCCTGTAACAAGTACTTCAGTCACATAGTTCATTTGACCATTTTTCTCAAAGCGGCGGGTACGAAGTTCTCCATCCACAGAAATAAGACTACCTTTAGTTGCATAACTTGCCAAAGTTTCTGCTAGCCTACCCCAAAGGACCACATTTACAAAATCGGCTTCGCGTTCACCGTTTTGATCTTTGTAACGACGGTTCACAGCGATAGTTACTCGCGCTACTGACTTGTCATTGCTGGTTTTGTGCAATTCTGGTGTAGACGTCAAACGTCCAATCAAGATAACTTTATTATACATATTTTCTTCCTCCTACTTATCTATTCGCAGGAAATCAAAAAAAAGTTACAGAAATTTGTAACTTTTCGAGAAAATTTTTTATTTTTTATGAACCATGAAACCTGTCGCCTGTTGATTGGCCATAATGGTCATATCTGTAATCTGCACACGGCGAGGTTGACTGGTCACATAGACCACTGTGCCTGCAATATCCTGAGCTTGCAAGGCTTCTATTCCCTGATAAACCGTCGCAGCCCGCTCTTTGTCACCATGAAAACGCACTGTAGAAAAATCTGTTTCGACAATCCCCGGTTGAATGGTTGTCACCTTGATATCCGTTGCGATGGTATCAATTCGCAGTCCATCTGAAAAAGTCTTAACTGCCGCCTTGGTGGCTGAATAGACAGCTGCACCTGCATAGGCATAGATTCCTGCGGTTGATCCCATATTGATAATATGACCCTGATTGGATTTTACCATTGTTGGCAAGAAACAGCGAGTAACTGCCATCAAACCCTTGACATTGGTATCCAACATGGTCAACATATCCAACTCTTCATAGTCCTGATAAGGTGCTAAACCTAGAGCCAGTCCGGCGTTATTGACCAAGATATCAATCTGCCCTATCGTTTCTAGAATATCGGAGCAGACAGTCTTGACCATAGTCATATCTGTCACATCCAGTGGAAAGGTCCAAACTGTTTGATTTGGATAGGTTGCTGCAAACTCTGACTTGAGGGTTTCTAGTCTGGCTGCCCGTCGCCCTGTTAGAACGACATTCTCCCCCTGCTCCAGATAAGCACGCGCAATCGCTTCACCGATTCCTGAGGTCGCTCCTGTAATCACTACATTTTTGGCCATCTTATTTCCTTCTATCTGGTCTATCAGATATTAACAACTTCTTAGGCAGTCCAGTGTTTAGCTGGGTCGAATGGTGTTCCGACAACTTGGTCTTCTGATAATTCAATAACACCACGTTTTTGCGGAGCATTTGGCAAGGCAAGTTCACGAGGGCTGCACATCATACCAAAACTCTTTTCTCCACGAAGTTCGCCTGGGAAAATGAGATTGCCTTTTGGCATCATAGCTCCAGGAAGAGCTACAATGGTTTTCAGACCGACACGCGCATTAGGTGCTCCTGCCACGATTTGCACTGTCTTGTCACTTGCGACTGCAACTTGGCAGATGTTGAGGTGGTCACTATCTGGATGAGCTACCATCTCGACAATTTCACCAACAACAAACTTAGGTTCCTTGTCATTAACAATTTCTTCTGTAAAACCTTCCGCCTGTAATTCTTGGTTCAAACGAGCGGCTTGCTCATCTGATAAAAAGACTTGACCGCGCTCTGCAATTTCAAACAAACTTGAAACTTCGAAAATATTCCAAGCTACTGTTTCCCCATTCTCTCTGAGAAAAACACGGGCTACCTTGCCTTTGCGCTCCACATCTAGTTTAGCATCTCCGCTATTTTTAACGATGACCATAAGGACATCACCGACATGTTCTTTGTTATATGTAAAAATCATTGTTTCCTTTTTCTCCTATTTCAATCCTGCTAAAAAGTCGTTAATTTGTTGCTTGCTTTTACGGTCGCGATTAACAAAACGACCAATTTCCTTGTCCTTTTCTAGAACAACAAGGCTAGGGATTCCATAAACATCCCAGAGTTTGGCCAAATCCATATACTGGTCTCTATCCACTCGAATAAAGGTAAACTCTGGATTGGTCTCCTCAATTTCTGGTAAGGCAGGATAGATATAACGACAATCGCCACACCAGTCTGCTACAAAAAGAAAGACCTTCTTGCCATCTTTTTCTACTAAAGATGCTAATTCTTCTAAACTTGCTGGTTGTATCATAAGACTTCCTCCTCATAGACTAGGTCTTCATTTTCATAGACAAAGGTATAATGACGGCCATCCTCAAAGATTACGCCACCAACCAAGCTCTCCAGACTGCTTTCATAAACTTGAACATAAAGGGTCGCAATTTCCCCCATATCTGAAAAATGCTCTCGCACAATCGCTGTCAACTCTTCCTGAGTCTTCATGAGCTTGCGGTCATCTGCAACTTTTTTCGTAGCAAGGGCAAGGCTCCCAATACCAAGCAGAGCCAGACCTGCCATCCACATTTTTTTAGCTTTCATACCATTCATTTTAACACAAAAAAGGCTTTAGGACAAATGAGGAAGCAGCAGAAAAGCAAGTAAAAAGCCTCTTCCTTTAAGGAAAAGGACTTCTTATACTAGAGCAAACTAGGAAGCTAGCCGCAAGTTGCTCAAAGCACCGCTTTGAGGTTGTAGATAGAACTGACGAAGTCAGCTCAAAGCACTGCTTTGAGGTTGTGGATGAAGCTGACTTGGTTTGAAGAGATTTTCGTAGAGTATTATTCTTATTGCCAGGCACCTGAGTTGCCAACGTAGTAACCATCAGGTGTATAGGTATTGCGAAGCATCTTACCTGATGAAGCTAGATAATACCACTTACCATTGTCTTTGACCCAATCATTCGCAATCATGGCACCAGAAGAACTTACATAATACCATTCTCCCTTGTCATAAACCCAAGTGCTTGCTTTCATGGATCCTGAAGTTGATAAATAGTACCACTTACCTTGGTCGTAAAGCCAGTCACCAGCAATCATAGCCCCTGATGATTTAAAGGCATACCAGTTGCCACCTTGATAGAGCCAAGTTTGATTGAACATGACTCCTTTATCATTCATAAAGTACCAAGTTCCCTTGTCATAAACCCAATCCTTCTGCACTAATTGACCTTGTTTTTGATAGTACCAGTTTTGGTTTGATTTTAGCCAGCTTTCTGCTTTTACAATCGGATAAAGTTCTTTGAAAGATCCTCCATCATCATATTTGTGACTGATAGATTTTGGTTTTTCTAGTTTCAACTCGTCATTATCATAATTTGTCCAAGCATAGACTTTTTGACCATTGACAGTCTCTGGTAAGGTAGCAGTGTAAGTCTTGGTTTGATAATCCCATTTAGCATCGAGGTAAGTGTATTGATCATTTGATTCTTCAATACGATAGTAACCTCTCTTTCCACTATCATTATGAATATCATCCACAACTTTCGTTGACCAGGTCTTCACTTCGTTTCCGCTCTTAGCCTCGACCTTGATATCTCCTCTATAGCCATAAGGTACGTAAAAATTCAGGTAACGTCCCTCTACACCCATCATAGACTTATCCTTTTCTTGACCTAGGAAATTGACAGTCTGATCTTGACCATTGAGACTAACCGTCCACTCGATTTTCTCAGTTTTTGGTAAATCCAAGACTTTAATATCCACTTCATGACCATTGTTAAACCGAAGAATCTTGCCATCTTGATACTGTACTCCACACTTAACAACCCATTCTTCTTTTAGCTCGAAGGCCTGACCTGAATGAGGAAAAGCCAGTAAAGCTAGGCCTGCTAGAGACAAACCAAATAGTGTGATTTTTTTCATTGTAAATCCTCCTCAACTTTTGTTATGTTAATTATATCACTATGTTTTTAATTTGCAAATATTATCCTAAATATGCAATCAAAAAACCTCTGAGATTCTTCTCAAAGGTTTTGATTTGGCTAATTACTGTTCTCAACTGCTGCAGTGACAAAAGCAGTGTAGAGTTCTTCTGGGCGGTTTGGACGACTTGAAAGTTCAGGATGATACTGACAAGCCACAAAGAATTTATTTTCAGGAATTTCCACAATTTCAACCAAACGATTGTCTGGAGAAACACCTGAGAAGACAAAGCCTGCTTCCTCGAACTGCTCACGGAAGGCATTGTTAAACTCATAGCGGTGACGGTGACGGCGTTGCACCACTTCTTGATTGTGATAAGCCGCTGCTGCCTTAGAGCCACGTTTTAACTTAGATGGGTAAAGTCCCAAGCGAAGGGTTCCACCCATATCCTCAACATCAATCTGATCACGCATGATATCAATGATAGGGTATTTTGTTTCTGGTGCAAGCTCTGCAGAATTAGCACCTTCAAGCCCCAAAACATGACGAGCAAACTCGATACAAGTCAACTGCATTCCCAAGCAGACACCTAACATTGGAACATCATTTTCACGCGCATAGCGAATGGCTTGGATTTTCCCTTCAGTACCACGCTGGCCAAAACCACCTGGTACGATGATTCCGTCCGCATCAGACAAGAGCTCTGCCACATTCTCTGCTGTCACATCATTGGCATTGATCCAATTTATCTTAACTTCTGCGTCGTTGGCATAACCAGAGTGTTTCAAGGCTTCGACCACTGAGATGTAGGCATCTTGCAACTCAACATACTTACCAACAAGGGAAATCTTAACTTGTTTCTTAAGGTTCATGACCTTGTCCACCATAGCTGACCATTCTGTCATATCCGCTACTGGTGCGTCTAGTTTCAAATGGTCACAGACAATTTGATCCATACCTTGTGCCTGCAAATTCAATGGAATTTGGTAAAGATGTTCGACATCTAAAGACTCGATAACAGCCTCTGGTGCCACATCACAGAACTGGGCCAGTTTGTTTTTAATTCCTTGACCAGCTGGCTCTTCTGTACGAATAACCAACATATTTGGTTGGATTCCCAATCCACGCAATTCTTTGACAGAGTGTTGTGTTGGTTTGGTTTTCATTTCACCAGCGGCCTTGAGGTAAGGAAGCAAGGTTGTATGGATGTACATAACATTATCCGCCCCCACATCTGCCTTCATCTGACGAAGGGCCTCTAAGAATGGTAAGGACTCGATATCCCCAACAGTTCCACCTACCTCTGTGATAATGACATCAGAGTCTGTCGTTAGAGCGGCACGCTTGATTTTTTCTTTCAAAGCATCTGTGATATGAGGAATAACTTGAACAGTTGCCCCAAGGTATTCTCCACGGCGTTCTTTACGAAGAACTTCACTATAAATTTTACCAGTAGTCACGTTGGAATATTTATTGAGATTGATATCGATGAAACGTTCATAGTGACCCAAGTCCAAATCTGTCTCAGCTCCGTCATCTGTCACAAAAACTTCCCCGTGCTGGTAAGGGCTCATAGTTCCCGGATCGATATTGATATAAGGGTCAAACTTTTGAATGGTTACTTTGAGACCACGATTTTTCAAGAGACGGCCCAGACTTGCTGCCACAATCCCTTTCCCAATAGACGATACCACACCACCAGTTACAAAAATATATTTCGTTGACATAGATTCCTCTTTCTAAAATGCTCAAGGTCTTGTCAACTACGAGGGGACATAGAAAACAAGACCCTACTAATAAGAATAATCTGGAACGACTGCACCAGATTCACAACCAAAATACAAGAAGATAACTTCTTGAAAAAACAAAAATAGCTCCCTAAGAACTAGGGAGCCCCGACCTCTAAAAGAGGTGCCCGAACAATATGATACCTAAAAATAGGATAATTGTCAATAGCTAACTTTTATTCCTCGATGTTTTCAGCATCATCTTCTGAAAACTCGTCATCTTCTTCGTTGAGATCCACGTCTTCACCCAAGTCATCAGGAGCGATTTCGTTGATTTCTGCATCGTAAGCTTCCACTTCATTTTTCTCATCATCTGGATTTTCATCATCATATGAAAGAGCTGGATCTGCTTCGTATGCATCTTCGTCTTCTGGATCATCTGCATTGTAGTCAATGGCATCTGAATCGCCATCCATGAAGGCATTGACACGTTTTTTCTTAGCTTTTGGTGCTACTTCATCGTCGTCATTTTCTTCAAGAGCGATGATTTCTTCATCGATTTCATCCACACCATACCATGAACGAAGACCCCATTTGTTGTCTCCAAGTGAGATGAAGCTACCGTCAAAGTTCAACTCTGTGTAAAACAAAGGCAAGGCTTCACGGATATCGCTGTTTGATGTTCCAAGGTAGTTTTGAATTTCGTTTACAAGATCGCTAAAATGCATCTCATGGTCGCGACCACGAAGTTCCAAGATAGCACGCGCTACCTCAATCATAGATAGTTCACTTTTTTCTTGCCCAGCAAATACTTCTAATTCCAAAGCGTTTCTCCTCATTTATACTACTATCGCCAGAGCGAACAGACTCTGACCTCATTTTATCATTTACTCTTTATTTTACGATAATTTTACGGAATAGTCAAAGGTTAAGGGGGAGAAAGTGACAGGACTTTTATTTGGCTAACTTCTCAAAGTAACTTCCACTTACCTGACCAAAGTGGAAATTAGTCTAAAACGGAATTTTATTTCTTTGCTACCCAGCCGATGGCATCGCTTGGGGGATTTTCGGTATCAATCCAGATAAATTCAATACCGATTTCCCCATTTTTAAACTTAGTCAAGCGAATACCGTTGATTTCCAGTTCATTGAGTCGTTGGCCTGTCAAGACTTCTCGTTCCTTCAACTGGAAAACGCCACGTAAGATCCAATTCCCAAGGATTTCTTGCTTATCAGTTGACTGAATTGCCTTTCCAGCTTCTTGATTTATATAGGCGTTAATAACATCACCAGAAGATAAAAAGCGTAGTTTAAAAGTTCTTTCTTCTTTAGATAGAGCTAATTTTTTAGTTCCAGGCTCAAAAGCCCCAAATCCAGGACCAAAGAAGTCTGGCCTTTCGTCATGAAAGTTCTTAGAGTCTGGCAGAGGAATGTAAACTTCACTAACTGGACGATAAACCAGCTGTTCAATCTCTTTGATGAGTTTTTTATTGCCAGTATTGTGGACAAAGTGAATCAAGTCCTCACGAATCGCCTTCATCTGAACTTTTTCTTCCTTGCTAGTCCACTTTTTCAAGAGGATTTCTTCTAAAGAGAAGGTCACAAAAGCTAGTTCTTCTGGAGCAAGACTAGTCTTAAATTTATCCTGAATCTTTAAAATCCGTGGCAAGCGACCTTTTTTGGCTAATTTTGAACCGCCGTTAAAGGCATTGAAACCTGAGTTTTCTTCCACATTTCCATGTTTATCTGTGATAGCCCAAGACACTGTCTCTAAGATATCAGTTTTATCCTTTTCAGCTGTCAGTAAATGAAGATTTTCAAATAGCGAAAAAGGATCTTCGATGTAATGGACATCCCAAGTATCTACCACAATGTCTTTATTATTAAAAGTCATGTGGAGCTGGCTATCAGCTGCTGTATACTTGTAATGATGTTGTCCATCCGTAAATCGAAAATTAGTTGGATTGTTTTTGGTGGTTGAACCTTCAATGACCAGATTATCAATATCGACTGGCAAATAAGTAGTCTCTCCAACAAAAATCTTAGGATTTTCTCCTTTTGGTGTTGGCATCAGAACGTGATAAACTGCTTCAACATTGACCGAGTCCGAACTAAATCCCTTGATTTGTGCCTTAGAAGATTCGATTCTCTTATTTCTTAAGGTCGCAATTTTTCGTGCCAATTCTTCATAGCGTTGATAGTTTTTCTGGTCTGCTGTTTCTTTATCTGCTGAGATATCTGCATGAAACTTGATATCACCCAACAAGTCCGTCCAATCTTGAGAATCCTTCTTAAACTGAGCGATTTTTTGGTCTCCAGAATTAATTCCAAAAGACTTGATACCCACTAGGTATTTATGATTTTCATCCACAACGACAGAGGCATCATAGGAGGTATTGGCAATATCTTCCCCAACCGCATTAAAAGCCTTCTGGAAGACTGTTTCTTGAAATTTAGAATTAACAATCGGAGCAACATAATTCTCTGTTTGTCCCTCGTCTTCAGATTCTGCCTTTTGAGAGAAAGCTTGGCTCAAACTAGCGAAGTTGGTAATTAAGGTTTTGTATTTTTCTTTTTGTTCAGACTTTAGATGTTCCCACATAAGCACCCTCTTTTCTATTTTCAGTATATCAAAAGAAGATTAGTTTTTCACTAATCCTCTTATATATTCGTTAATTAATACTGTAAAATTCGAGATTCCCTCGTTTTTTTACCAATTTTAAATAATCTTCATCTGATAGAAGGGCTAGACCATCGTCATAAGACTTGATTTTTTCAAGAGCTTGATCATAGCTATCTACAAAGTCCTTGACATAGGACTGCCCTTCAAATTGTCCATTCATCTTGGTGTAGATAATGGCAATTTTTCCTGAACGTTCAAGTTGAGATTGCCCCTGACTTTCATTTAAAGCCTTGGCAACATTTTCCGCGATACGTTTAATCACGGGTACAACCACACTGTTTCCAGCCTGCTTGTATAGCTGACCGTTAGAAATCCCTTCTGGGATTTTAAAGGATTTAGGATAGCCTTGAACATTAAAGGTTTCTTTCGGTGTTAGCTTACGAATCTCGCCACTATCTGTCAGAATCAATGGGACATTGTGTCCACCTGTTCCCATATTGGCTGTCAAAGTAGGGACAACACCGTTT
>CAURHZ010000038.1:0-8754 GCA_963524345.1 uncultured Streptococcus sp. | reverse complement strand
CTGATAGATACTGGGCACAGGCCAAGATATTTTTATTGGTTTGGCTAGTGACAATTTTGTGCTGTTCTTCGTTGATTTCCTTGATATCCAAGAGAACCAAGTCAGTGACAGCCATGAGTTTGTCAAACTTTTCAAGGTAACGTGGTTTATTACGGAAAGGCAGTGCACAGGTATCCAAGGTACAGTGGATTCCATGTTCTTTGGCCTTGGTAAAGAGGGCAATCAAGAAATCAATCTGCAAGAGGGCTTCTCCTCCACTGACTGTAATCCCACCCTTATTTCCCCAGAAACCACGGTAGCGCAAGGCCTCTGCCAAGACATCATCTACCGTCCGTTCACGTGATTTATTGGACTCCATAGCCCAAGTGTCCGGGTTGTGGCAATACTGGCAACGCATGTGACAGCCCTGCAAAAAGACAATAAAGCGAATACCAGGCCCATCTACTGACCCAAAGCTTTCTGTCGAATGCACCATTCCTGTCACTTGTCCATAATCAATTGTTTCTTCAGACATATCGTTACCTTCCTTGAAAACGTTTTATAGTTTTATTATATCACGACTTGAAGGAAAAACAAGATTTTTGCCTATTTTTTAGAAAGCAATCTGTTTTTCAATTTCATTTTCAATTACTTATCATTTTATTCTTCAAAATCAAAGCCATACAAGGTTGCAAAGTAGTCCTCAGGGCGCTCTGCACGGCGGATTTGACGGGCTTTGCCTTCTTCAGTATATAGGATTTCCGCAGAACGAAGTTTGGCATTGTACTGGTAGCCCATGGAAAAACCATGAGCACCTGTATCATGAATTACCAGCAAATCACCTATTTCTGTATGAGGCAGTTCGCGATTCACTGCAAATTTATCATTGTTTTCACAGAGTGAACCAACCACATCTACCACTTCAGCTGGTCCATCTGGATGGGTCACGTTAGTAATATGATGGTAAGCTCCGTACATAGCTGGACGCATGAGGTTGACTGCTGATGCATCCACACCTAGATAGGTACGGTAGGTTTTTTTCTTATGGGTAACTCTTGTGACCAAAGCACCGTGAGGTGCCAACATAAAACGACCCAATTCGGTAAAAATCTTGACCTGACCAAGACCTGCTGGCGTAAGGACCTCTTCATAAACCTTACGAACCCCCTCACCAATCAAAGCAATATCATTTGACTCCTGCTCAGGACGATAGTTAACACCAATACCGCCAGAAAGATTGATAAAGTCTAGCGAAATACCCAACTTTTCCTTGATTTCAACAGCCAATTCAAAAAGCTGACGAGCCAACTCTGGATAATAGAGATGAGTCACGGTATTGGACGCTAGGAAGGAGTGAATCCCAAAAGTCTTAGCTCCTTTTTGCTTCAAGATAGCAAAAGCTTCAAAGAGCTGGTCCTTGGTCATGCCAAACTTGGCTTCTCCAGGATTGTCCATAATATCTGTTCCCAGTTCAAAAACGCCTCCAGGATTATAACGACAAGAGATGATTTCTGGAATGCCTGCTGCACGCTCTAGATGTTCAATATCTTCAAAGGCATCCAAGTTAATGGTCGCACCCAATTCACGCGCATAGGCGTATTCCTTGTCTGGCGTGTTGTTTGAAGAGAACATAATCTCAGAACCAGGGAAATTCAGTTTATGACTCATCAATAGCTCCACATAACTAGAGCAGTCCACACCACAGCCTTCCTCTTGGAGAATTTTCAAAATAGCTGGGGTTGGAGTAGCCTTAACTGCAAAATATTCCTTAAAGCCCTTGTTCCACGAAAATGCTTGGTTGACGGCTCTTGCCTTCTCACGAATTCCCTTCTCATCATACAAGTGAAAGGGAGTTGGGAACTCGGCAACAATCTTTTCTAAGTCTTTTTTATTGATAAATGGTGTTTTCATAAGTTTCCTTCTATTCTATTTGCAAAGAAAGGCTGGGACAATCGTTCCAACCTTTAGTTCTATCTCTTATTTATCTTCGTCAAAGATATTACCAACCTCAACATCGATGGTTTGATTCTTGACATCAATATTGGTTACCTTCAAGAGTGACTTGTAGTCAAACTGCTTTTCACGTTCTTCTTGGGCATTATCCGCAAAGACTGCTACACCAGCCAATTCTGAATCAAACTCACGCAAGAGACTGATCATCCCATTGACAGTTCCGCCGCCTTTCAAGAAGTCATCCACAATCAAGACACGGCTACCTGCCTTGAGACTACGTTTTGAAAGGAACATTTTCTCAATGCGGTCACCACTTGAACCGGAAACATAGTTGACGCTGACAGTTGAACCTTCGGTAATTTTCAGGTCACGGCGCACAATAACAAAAGGAACATTGAGGACATTAGCAACTGCATTTGCAAGTGGAACACCCTTAGTCGCTACTGTCATAACCGCATCAATTTTTTGGTCCATAAAGCTCTTGGCAATAATGCGACCAATATTTTTCAAGATAGCTGGTGTGCTAAGCAAATCAGACAGGTAGATATAGCCACCTGGCAAGATACGGTCACTTTCTGACAACTTGGCACGCAAGTCCTCAACCATTTCCTTGGCATCATGGCTTGAGATTGATGGTGTGAAAATGACACCACCACCAGCACCAGTTACTGTCTGGATATGACCGATTTCAATTTCCTCAAAGGCGCGTTTGATAATGACGATATCTTCTGAGATGGATGATTTAGCAGATTCATACTTTTCAGCAAAAGTATTGAGACTAGTTAGTTTATAAGGATTATTAATCAAATAGTTGGAAATGACAACCATCCGATCACTTCTTCTTAATTTCATTTCTATTTCCTACTTCATTTAATTTTGATATTTTATCTATTATACCATATTCACATAAAAAAACGAACATTCTTATCCTAAAAAATGCTCATTTTTCTTAAATTGTTAATCTAAATCTGGTTTATAGAAGGAACGATTGTCCATAGCGAAGATTTTATTGGTCATCTCTCCTTTATCTACCAAAGCAAGAGCTGTTGACATCATCATCATGCTAGCATCCAGATTGTCAATCATATGGATAATCTCTGCTTCCATAATGCGTGGACGGACTGGACTTCCATACTCAAGTAAGCCATGGTGACTAAGGATTACGTGACGAAGCAGAACGACTTCTTCCTTGGTATCATCGATGCCGAGTTCCATAACTGTTTTAGTAATTTCGCTATCAATCAGAGCGATATGTCCAAGAAGATTACCTCGCACTGTGTACTCGGTCTGGTCTGGTCCCGTCAACTCGATGACTTTAGCCAAGTCATGCAGCATAATCCCTGCATAGAGCAGGCTCTTATTGAGCTGAGGATAGACTTCGCTAATAGCATCCGCCAAACGCACCATGGTCGCCGTATGATAAGCCAAACCCGTTTCAAAGGCATGGTGATTAGTCTTGGCAGCTGGATAGGAGTAAAATTCCTTATCATACTTGGTGTAGAGCTTTCGAACAATCCGTTGCCAAACAGGATTTTCAATTTTAAAAATCATTTGCGACATGTAGTTACGGATTTCCCTGACATCAACTGGCGACTTGACCTTGAAATCAGCTGGATCATTGGGTTCACCAGGCTGAGGCAAGCGGAGGGTAATTTGATTGACTTGAGGGGTGTTGTTATAAACTTCTCGGCGTCCTTTCATGTGGACAACCTTACCTGCGGTAAAGGCCTCAACGTTATGAGGTTGGGCATCCCAGAGCTTCCCTTCAATCTCGCCACTATCATCTTGAAAGGTAAAAGCTAGGTAATTTTTCCCAGCGCGAGTTTGCCTCAGGTCAGCTGACTTGATTAGGTAAAAGCCTTCAAACAGCTCATCTTTTTTCATGTGACTAATCTTCATATTCTTCCTCATTTTCTTGGAAATGGAGTAGATCAAGCGCAGGCTCACCTTCTGACAACTCAATGTGACGGAGCGTCCGCTCGATAGCTGTAGTGCGACGGTTTAATAATTCATCAATATTGCCAGAGGCATGTTGGAGGTGTTTTTGTGCCTTAACCAAAATCCCACCAAACTTGCCAAACTCGGTCTTAACACTGGCAAGAGTCTTACTGATATGGTCGGCACTCTTTTGGATATTGAGAGTCTTGAAGCCAACCGATAGGGAGTTGAGCAAAGCTGATAGGGTACTTGGACCTGCGACAATAATCTGCTCCTCCCGTCTCAAGTCATCAAAGAAGAGCGGATTTCGGACGATTTCTGAGTAGAGACCTTCTGTCGGAACAAACAAAACTCCAAAATTGGTCGTCCGAGGCGGTGCTATGTACTTGCTCTTGATATCCTTGGCAAAGCGCTTGACGCTTGCTAAGAGCGACTTACGACAGCGTTCGATCTCGTCCTTGTCACCTGTTTCATAGGCTTCTTCTAGGCGATAATAGTCTGCCAGTGGAAACTTAGAGTCAATTGGTAGGTAGACGTATTCCTGGTCGCCTTGTCCGGGCAACTTGATGGCATACTCCACTCGTTCACTAGAGTTTTCAACCGTTGCGTATTCTCTTTCGTACTGGGCAGAGGTCATGATGTCCTCTATGATTTGTCCCAGTTGCAATTCACCCAAAATTCCTCGCGTCTTGGTTCCTGAGAGAACCTTGTTGAGAGCTCCAACATCGCGGGCAACTGTCTGCATTTCTCCAAGGCCACGATTGACCGACTCTAGTTGCTTGGAAACTGTCTCAAAGGAAGCCTGCAAGCGTGTCTGCAAGGTCTTTTCTAGTTTTTCTTCGACCGTTTGGCGCATTTGCTCCAAACGTTGCTCATTTGATTCCTGCAGGGCTTGGAGACGTTGGTCGGTCTTGTCCCTGGTTTGCAAGAGATTCTCTGTCATTTCTTGACGGACCTGAGTCAGACCTTGGTGCAATTCCATTCGCACTTCTTGCAAACGGTCACTGACAGCCACTTCAAAATCTTTTTGATCTAACTGGCTGGCTTGTCTGGCTTGTTCAAAACGATAATCCAACTGGTCTGACAAGTGATCTGCCTGATCCTCCAAGCTCTTGCTGAGATGTTTTTCCTGCTTATCCTGCCTTTGCCAAATTAGAAAGAGTCCAGCTAGGTTGGCAATCAATAATAGAACAAGTAAACTTTCCATCCTACCTCCTGTCCTTGCTATGCAGCACGACCACATAGCCATCTGGGCAAGTCACCGAAACTTCCCTATCTATATATTCGTTAGAAGCGTACACTTTTTTAAAGAAAAAATTTTCCTCTGTCAACTCATACTTGGCTCCGAGAATGGTCAGCTGGCTATCCCGAACTGGCATAAAGGCTAGATAGTCGTAGTCTGAACGAGGTTCTAGCTGACTGGTCCCTTCTGGACAATAGGCAATCAAGTTTTGCCCATCCTCAATTTCTATCTGGCGCATATAAGGCGCCAACTTGGGATTGCTAGGTAGAAAGACATTGGCCAGCATATGATCAATACGGCCACCCAAAGCACCGAAAATAGTAACCTGAGCCTGAGGATTTTGCTCAAAGATGGTTAAGAGAGCCAATTCCAGATCTGTATCATCTTTTTCTGGTCGGGCTTGAACAAAATGCTGAGCACGTTTTTGAATCACCTGTCGCTCTTCTGCAGTAACAGAATCAAAATCCCCAACTGCTAGAGCAAGAGGCAGCTTTTCTTCCAAGACCCAGAGCGAGCCTCGATCCACACCGACAAAGCAATCAAAGTCTGTCCGGTAGTGACCGCGGTCTCCTCCTGCAAAAACGGCAACCCTAGTCCAGTTGTTTTCTGAGAGTTTGTACTCGCTCATTGACATCTCCCTTAAAGACATAGGAACCTGCTACAAAAACGGTCGCACCAGCTTCTTTAGCCTGAGCAATGGTCTGATCATCAATCCCGCCATCCACTTCGATTTCAAAGTTCAAGCCTTTTTTCTCACGAAGGGCAACCAACTCACGAACCTTATCCATAGTTTCAGGCAGAAAAGCTTGTCCCCCAAATCCAGGGTTAACTGTCATGACTAAAACTTGGTCAATTAGATGAAGGACGTGCTTGATGGCTTCAACTGGTGTGCCAGGATTGATAACGACTGAAGGCTTAACTCCGAGTGAACGAATTTTTTGGAGGGCTCCATGGATATGAGGCGTTGCTTCAACATGGATGCTGATGATATCTGCCCCTGCACGCGCAAAATCTTCTAAATGATGCTCAGGGTTTGACACCATCAAGTGGCAGTCAAAGACCATCTTGCTATGGGGGCGAAGAGCTTCGACCACACCTGCACCAAAACTGATTTGTGGTACAAAGTGACCGTCCATGATATCGATATGGGCATACTCTGCCCCCGTTGCTTCTAGGCGTTTGATTTCACGTTCAAAGTTGGCATAATCCGCTGCCAGAATTGACGGAGCAATCTTGTATTGAGACATAGGCTTCTCCTTATTTTGGAATTTTTTTGCTGACTTTTTTATAGGTTTCTCTGCGATTTTCAATTTCGCTGAGGAATTGCAGGTAGTTGTCAAAACGGAAGGACGCAATGACACCCTCTTCAACAGCTGGCTTAACCGCACAAGAAGGCTCATGAGTATGGGTACAGCTACGGAACTTACAGTCTCGACTGACACTAGCAAGCTCTGGAAAGGCCTGATTAAGCTCTTCAGCCGTTGACACTTCATAATCCAGTGATGAAAAACCTGGTGTGTCCGCGATCTTACCCCCATTGAGGTTGTAAAAACTAACAGCTCGAGTGGTATGACGACCGCGACCCAGACTGTCCGAGATTTCTCCTGTTTCAAGATTGAGATCTGGTGCGATTGTATTGAGAAGGGTTGATTTTCCAACACCCGTCTGGCCCATAAAGACTGTAACCTTACCTGTCAACAAGGGCAAAAGTTCTTCCTTACTGGTCACAAAATCGTAACCAATAGCACCATAGGTTTGTTGGTAAAAAGCCAGTTCTCCTCTATCTTCTAGCAAGTCCATTTTGGAAATATAGACGATAGGATGGATGCCCTTATGTTCCAAAAGAACCAAGAACCGATCCAGCAAATTGCTATTGAAGTCCGGTTCCTTGACGGACATGATTACCACAGCTTGGTCAATATTGACAATAGGCGGACGGACCAGACTGTTTTTCCGTTCATGAATCTTGAGGATATAGCCTTCTGAATTTTCCTCGGCAGAAAAATCTACCAAATCCCCAACGTAGGGAGTATGGCCTTTTTTACGGAAATTTCCACGCGCGCGTGTTTGATAGACCAGGCCATCACTCTCTACATAGTAGAACCCAGCCAAGGCTTTAATGATTTGTCCCTGCATCTTAGAGTCCTTGCCCTTTAAGTGCATCTGCTAGGCTGGCAAATTCTGCCAAGCTGAGAGCTTCCCCACGTACACTTGGTGACAAGCCTGCTTGGCCCAAAGCCTTGGTCAATTTATCCTTGACTTCCTCGGTCTTGCCAAAGTAACCTGTCAAATTGTTCCACAAGGTCTTACGGCGATGGGTGAAACTAGCCTTGGAAACCTTAAAGAAGAAGTTCTCATCTTCTACTGCTACGGCTGGTTCTGGACGACGCACCATTTTCAAAATAGCAGAGTCCACGTTTGGCGCTGGCACAAAGACCGTACGAGGTACGATGAAGGCAACCTTGGCCGTCATGTAGTACTGCACCGCAATCGACAAGCTACCATAAGCCTTGGTATTCGGCTGGGCTGAAATGCGGTCTGCCACTTCTTTCTGCATCATAACAACAAACTCACTAAAAGGAATCCCACTCTCGATTAAGTGCATGAGAATAGGCGTCGTGATGTAGTAAGGTAAATTAGCCACTACCTTGATTGGCAGGTCAGGATTTTTAAAATTCTGGATATGCTGCGCCAAATCGACCTTGAGAATGTCCTCGTTAACCACTGTCACATTGTCAAAATCACGTAGGGTATCTGCCAAAATCGGTACCAAACGGTGGTCGATCTCAAAGGCCATAACTTCTGCTGCACGCTCAGCCAAAAATTCTGTCAAGGCACCAATCCCTGGCCCGATTTCGATGACATTAACCTGGTCATCAATCTCAGCCGTATCCACGATTTTTTGAAGGATATTGGTATCCGTCAGGAAATTTTGCCCGAAGGACTTTTTAAAGGTAAAACCGTGACGCTCCAGCACTGCCTTGGTCACGCTATAATCTGCAATTCTCATCTATTCTCTTTTCTATTATCTGTTACTACTATTGTAACACATTCCCCTTACATTTGGGGTCTGCTTAGCTGTTCTCATAATATTTCATCGCTTCTTCCACTTCTGCCAAGGTGACCCCAAATAACTCTAGGCGTTTGAGGAGTTGCTTGCCGTTGGAATAGCCAATTCGGAGAGCTTCTCCTAAATATTCTCGTCGCTTACGGCTATCTCCTCCTGCTAGAAAACCAAAACGAATCAAGTCACTACGATTAATGTCAAACTCATTCTCGTTTTCAAATTGCTCTGTCACCTGAGCCAGCGCTGTTTTCAAATCCTCATAGCTAGCATGCTCAATCCCCAGAGAACGCCCCTTGGTCTTAGACTTGGGAACAGCTTCATCTCGTTTGAGGAAGGCATGCTGAACTGTTGGAATGGCCGTCATAATCATGCGCCGAATCCGCTCCCCATTAAAATCTGGGTCTGTAAAGACAATGATTCCATGACGTTGGTGCAGGCGCTGAATCCGCTCTAGATCCTTTTCATTGATGGCAGAACCTCGTGTCTCATAGGTCTCTACATCGAAGTAACGTTTGAGATTGGCCGTATCATCGCGACCTTCGACCACGATGACTTGGGAAATTTTTTCTTTCAT
>CAURHZ010000037.1:0-8799 GCA_963524345.1 uncultured Streptococcus sp. | reverse complement strand
AAAAGGTGCTGTACTTAAGTAAGCTTCTAACTTATCTAAATTAACCAACAATCCTAAGTGAAAAGCTGCTGAAACGAAGGTTCTATCTAGAGGCTGAGTACACACACTACGAAACTCAACTGTTCCGCGAGTCGTTAAGTCTTGGTACTGATAACTACGATGAGTTTCAAAATCTTTCTCTTGAGGGGAAATAAGAACCTCTTCCCAATTAAGAGAAAATGCTTGTATTTCAGGTGTAGCTAAATAGTCCCTAGCCTGAATCGGATAAAAATAATAGGTTTGTCCATCACGTTCCGCAGTAAAAATTGCAGAATGATCTAGATAATCAAAAAAATCATCCTCATCTTTAAAGAGGCTAGCATTGACACCAACATTCTCTGGATAGATACCATGCATCGATTCTTCCCAGAAAATATCTCTTGAGATTTTTGTATCCCAATCCGCACCTGTAAACTCAGAGTTTGCAAATAAATAAGCCTTAGCCCCTTCAATTTGGGTAAAAGCATTAATCACTCGTAAGTAGTTAGACTTTGAAACATCCAACTGAACCTGACTCCCACAAATAAACGCTCCGTATTCAGGGAATTGATGTAAGTCTGATTTAGTCACATTTCTACTCAAATTCAAATAGTCCATCAACATCTGATAGCGTGGGTAAGCCACTGGACAATTATCATTTTTATCCCAGTTGGGATGAATACCACAGCCAACAATAGCATGATTTGATTCAGCTAACTTCTTCTGGATTGCTTCCATATAAATACTAAAACGTTCTTCAACCTCTTGTATCGTTTCAGCCTTACCAAATGCAAACTCAATCGTAGTATAGGAAACTTCAAATAAAATAGTATCCTGACTTACTGGGTCCACTAACTGAATAGGAGTCCCAAAATCATCAACCTTTTCGACAGTAAAATCAAAAGCAGAAACTAAATATCGGAATAAGTGTTTGATAACTTCAACATCTGTAGCATCCCCTTCCAAATTTACAACAGGATATTCCAGCTCAATCCCGACATACAATTCAGCATTTTTTTTAATATTTTTCAAATACCGATGTTTTAATAAATCGATAGAACGAGACATACTCCCCTACACTTTCATAATCTAAATAAAATTTGAATAACTATTATTATACCAAAAATAATATAAAAAAGGAACGAAGATATACCACGTTCCTTAACTCTATACTATACCGGCGGCCGGGGTCGAACCGGCACGTCCTTGCGGACACTGGATTTTGAGTTTGGCTCTTACCGTTTTATAAGTATGCGAAGCCTTTCAAATAGCATTTTTAAGAAGTTACCTCTATCGCAAAAACGATAGTTTTTTTATTTTTAGTAACTTTTTAGGATTTACTTTTCCTCAATTTATCCATTATTTCTTTACTTAACTTATCGATATCCTCGTCAGTACCGAGTTCTTCCCCAAACAACTTACTAAAAGTAAAAGACTTATAAACTTTGTCACGACTTTCCTCAGTACCATCATCAAGTAATTCTAGATAATGTTGAAAATTTTTAATTACTCTTTGTTTTACTGTTTCAAAGTCTTCATCTTCAGTAACTGAATAATTGACAGGTTGCCACTCTTTGATGTTTTGAGTTATGTCATTCCAAAATTCCATTTTTTTTCACTTTTCAATTATTATTTTACTATGTGTTGAAAACGAAAATTTTTCCAACGGACTATAGATACCTTTTATCTCCACTATTTTATTCTTATATCCTTCAAATATCTCTTCCACCTGCTGATTAGTATAATCATAATTAGGTTTATAGGCAGTGTTTGCTATTGAGTTCATTGTTCCAAATACTTTACTTACCCTTGATTCAGCAATTTCTCTAAAATTATCGTTTTTTTCATTCTCCAATTTTGGAGATAAAAAATGAAATGAGGATGATAAATTTCGTTTTTTTTCATAAAATTCTGTTCTTGAATTTGAATATTCTAAAAAAAATTTTTTTATTTCATTTCCTTTATCTAATAATTTTAAAAACAACTCATTAACTTCTTCATCACTATATTCATAATATCTTTTATTTGATAAATTTCCTATTAGTGACAATGTTTTATAAACCTGTGTCATTCTTCTTTCTACTACAATAACAAAATTATTTGCTTTATCTACTGTTGTCATATTGTTCCTCCATATAACCATTATAGCATTGCAAATCTTTTTTGTCTATTTTTTTAAAATAAACCGTCTATTTAAAAATATTAGACAAAAATGCCATATTTTCTTGACAGAGGGGGATGCGATATGGTATTATACTCAAGATGAAAATAATCCTCGTACAGACAGTGTAGGAAGGATAATTTGTCATGACACCAGAAGAAGAAGAAATGGCATTAGAGTATTTTTATGAAGAGATGGAAGCCTATTATTGTGAGGAAGAGAAAGGAGAGATTTTTGATTTGTTCGATAATTAAATCATCTCTATAGTTTCTCAGGATAATTGGGAAACTATACTCTAAATAGTAAGTTTTTGTAAGTACTACAAAGTTAGATTTATATAAAAGGAGATACATACTAATGAGAGCAAGAGCGTCACCTATTAAGTAAATGATTAAAGTTGTTGTATAGAAGTGATTCACGAGTTAAAAGGAGTATTAAATAATGAATAGCGAAACATTCAAACAAAAATTTATTGACGGAGGGTATGAGTGCCCTAAAAGCAGTGAGCAAACTTCGAGATTGCAGAAGATTCATTTTGAGTATAATTTAGGTTTTGTTTTCGATAGAGACTCACAAACATATTTGCGAAAGATTCTACGTTTACCTTATACTTATCCTTGTTCTATGAAGATGGCAAACTCTATCTTATTAGCAAATGTGTTACTTCATAAGTCAACAGGGGAGACTTTGTTAGAGTGGCTTAACGAAGGAAATGAAATACATTTAGATTCATTCTTTTTAAATATGAATTCCTCAAAATATATTAAAGATGGTTTGTTAGAGGAGATTCGAAAAAATCATCGTTCGATTGCTAGAAAAGCTACGCCTAGTAATATTTCCCTTATAGAAAAAGAACTAAACTATAATAGCGATTTATTTTATTATTATATTAATGCGTTAGGGTGGAAACATGTTAGACGTTCCTATTTAGTGAAGTGCCTTGCAGGGGCTATTGCTTAATTTGTTATGGGGGGAGCTACTAACCTCCCCCTGTTTTAAATGAAAGGAATACATCATGAAAAATATCTATAGATACCTCTTTTATTTGTTCTTTATTGGGTTTGCTGGCATGCTATTTTATGTGTTATTTTTAACAAATGTCTATTCTCCTATCTTTGAAGCTATTTCAATATTGATGGGTATTACGATTATTATCTTTTTGATTATTTGTATAGATATGATGGCTTCCCCTGCTGGAGAGGAGGATGCAAAAAATGAGAATGCTAAATCAAACAATTCGTGTGAAGAATAATTATCCTTATTTGATTCGCCCCCGACATATTACAATTGTTAGACTATCTATTCAAATTTTTGTCTTTTTACTATTGATATCCTCATGGATTGCTACAATCCCATTTATTGCACGTCTAGTCTTTTCCATTCTTCTTATAGGTCTTCTTTTTTTAGTAGAGAGATTCTTTCATTCTAATTTTATATCAAATTTAAGAGCCAAACTAAATATTAGAGAATCATTGGTTTTAATGTTAATTGGATTAAATTTATATGATGCGATTGACGACAATGAAGTAATAGACAGTGCAATTTTATATTTTGACGTTTCTGAGGATAACAAAGTTATCGTCTGTGCCCCTTTATTTGGGAACCGTTATCTGAAAACCTTGAAAAATTTAGAGGAATATCTCTGTCCCACTTTAGGATTGTCCTTAATTTCTAAAAAAGAAGAAATCGACAAAACAATATATGTGTTAGGGCATATAGAAGAAATTGAGCAATACCTTTTTAATAGTCGAACATTAACGAGAAAATTTTTTGAAGATATTCCTACTCCAATAATCAAGCTATCAAATACTCAGCAATTTAGTCTAAAATCAAACACTAACATGGGTATATATGGACGAACAGGGACAGGAAAAACAATAGCTCTGCAATGGTATCTATTCAATGCACTTTCTAAAGGCTGTGGTACTGATGATGATACTTATTTAGGCATAGTAGATGGTAAGGGAGGTGACATATATGCCCTTGGAAAGCTACTCCAAGAAGAATTAGGAGAAAAAATATCAGTAGGTTTTTCTCCCGCTTCACTAGCAAAGCTCTCAAGACAGTTTGTAGAAATTATGAACGACCGTTTTGAGATTATCAAGCAGAACAGTTCCCTAAATGCAGATGCATATGAGTTGGGGATGACACCGAATTTCCTGTTTATTGATGAGCTTGCTTCCATACGTGATTCTTGTTCCGGTAAGCATGGTAAGGAGCTTTGGGATGAAATTTTACAAAATCTAGGATTGATTGCTCGCAAAGGTCGTCAGGCTGGTTGCCACTTGGTAATATCAACGCAAGACCCAAACGCAGAGAATATCCCGGTTGAACTTCGTTTGCAAATATCAAGTGTATTATATCTTTCAAATGTTGGTACTGACCGGTTAAAAATGGCGTTCTCCATGTGTGAGCTAGAGAATGTTCCTACTGTATCAGACAGGAAAGGGGAAGCTCTATTTTTCGCTGATGGAATAAATTCTGTTGAGCCTGTGTTGACAATCGTTCCATTCGTTGATGTGAAAACTAAACAAGAGTTTTTACAGGTAGTTAGGAATATTCTACCCAATTACTAATTGCGGTCTTTTTCTCTGTTGGAATAGGAATTCTTTCCGATAGAGAAAAAGAGCACACCTCCTTTCAGGAGGTCAAAAAGGAAAGGAAAAAATTATGAAATTAAATGATTTTTTGAAACCAGAGTTATTAGGAAATAAATTCGTGGCAGTAAAAGGATATACCGAAGTATTAGATAGAGAGACAAATAAGCCTACTGCTTTTCGCCTTAACGTGTCCATACAGGACGACAATACTGAATTTTTTTTAGAACTGATACAAGTAAAAGTAAATACACTAACACCTACTTTAACAGTTCAAGAAATGGCAAACAACAAAACCTGCCCTGTTATATTAAAAGATTTGAATGTTGGTCAGTATAACGGAAACCTTTGGTTCTCATGCTCTGATGTGCTTCCTCTAACAAAATAAGATTCTATGGCTAAAATTTACGCAATTTCTGACATACATGGATATTTAGATGAGTTCATAAACGCTCTCAACAAAGTAGAGTTATCTGATAAAGATAACAGACTTATCTTACTTGGAGACTATATTGATAACGGTTCTAAATCTTTTCAAGTGTTGTCTAAAATTATAGAGCTAGAAGAAGTGTACTCTGGGCAAATCATCACCCTATTTGGCAATCATGAGGAATGGTTCTACGACTGGTTAATACCAGAAACTCCTACTGCTTCTGCATTCGGAGAAACGATACAAAGTTTCTTTTCTCAAGAAGAGTTGAAAGAAATCTTAGTCTCTAATCCCAATAACTTTGAAATAGCTATTAGAAATGCAATCAAAACGAAAACTAAATTTATAGACTGGTTTAAAGAGCGATACAAGGATAAACGCTATTACGAGACTGATAATCAAATTTTTGTTCATGCAGGTATTGAAGAAGAGGCTGGTGACCTGTGGGAGGAGTTGACAAGTCCAGAAACATTTACCAATAAATTTCCAGTGACAACAGGTGCTTTCATCAAAGATGTCATTTCAGGTCATATCGCTTCTCATCAAGTTGCAAGAGATGATAGCTATCTTGGAAAAGTGTATTACAACCAGAATCATTACTTCATTGATGGGGATGTAAATCATAGCAAAACAATACCTGTTCTTTGCTATGATACAATTACCAAGAAATATTACTTTCTATAACTTTTAATCATGTGATCATAGGCAAAACTGCCGACTGGAGGTCGGCAAGCTGGAAGCGTGTTTAGCAGAGCGGTGCTTAGGTCACATGATAAAAGTTAGGAGGAGCTTTGCTCCTCCTAGTTTATTTATTATATAGACAATCTTTTGGCGAAAGCCAACCTAAAAGGAACTATTTTTTATGACCTCATATAATAAAAAAATAGTCCGCACTTCTTCCTATATTGAAATTTGGGAATATGAGAAGCCAATATTTTCAAAAGGAAAATCCATTTTAGATACTAATACTGAAAGCAAAGAAAAATCTCAACGTAGAACATTTGATGAACTTACACCTGAAGAACAAGAACAACGTTTGGAGCGTATGAAAAAAACTCGCTTAGAAGCAAAGTGGAACTTACTCCGATTAGTCGATTCTAATTATGATGACAATACTTCATTTCTAACCCTGACCACTAAAGAAAATATCAGCGACAGAAACCACTTCAAAGACTTACTCAAAACTTTTATAAAACGCTTTAACTACCACATCTTTAATACAAAGAAAAGTAAATTAAAATATTTAGCAGTATTAGAAAAGCAAAAACGTGGAGCATGGCATGCTCATATTCTGCTTTTCAGCGTTCCCTATATCCCACATAGTCAACTATTAAAACTTTGGGGGCATGGAGCAGTACGGATAAATAAAGTTGATGTCGACAGCAAAGAAAATCGCGGTCGATATGTCACAAAGTATTTTGAAAAAGGTATCGGACAAGAGCTGTTAGAAAATTTTGGAAAACAAGCCTATCTGTCATCTCGCAACTTAAAAAAACCTGATGAAGATAAGTTTTATACCTACGAAACATTTGACTATGACAGCTCAACTGTCCTATATGAAACGGAGTACACTAGTAAAGTCTATAAGGACGGACAGTATTTCGATAATCGCGTTACCTACAAGAAGATAAAGCTAGATACAAAGGAGTAAGTCACATGATAGCAACTGTAAATAAGAATGACCTAGTTGCCCTTGGTTTCTCTGAGGGAACTTCAAAACGCATTATCCGACAAGGAAAAGAACTTCTAGTAGCACGAGGATTTAGGGTGTATCAAAACAAACGGATTGGAACTATACCTGCTACTATAGCTACTGAACTACTCGGGTTTGATGTTCAAAATACCCCACTTACTAGGGGGTAACAGATGGCAATACGAAAAGACAAAGACAATAGCTGGATAGTTGACATCAGTAACGGTTTCGACCCCATCACGTTAAAGCAACGTAGAATTGTTAGAAAAGGATTTAAGACCAAGAAAGAAGCCACCGAAGCAGAACACTACCTACGAAGCGTAGAGCTAAAAGAACGCTTCTACGGAGCAAAAATAACTGTTCCCATGCTTTATGACATGTTGAAAGAAGAAGACAGCATAAACCATAGAAAAATAAGCTATATCAATACTCAAGAGAATAACTACAACAAGCATATCAGAGAGTATTTTATAAACGTGGATAATGTTGGAAAACTGACCTATGAAGATATCTATCAATTTAGAGAACAACTCCGTCAAAAAATAGGACAAAATACTGATAAGCCATTAAGTACAAATACAATTAATAAAATCATGATATTGCTTAAAAAGATATTTGATGTGGGTTTGCGTAAAGGCTATTATTCAAATAATCCTGTAAAACTACTTAAAAAACTTCCAATCGAAAAGCCTAAGATACAATTCTGGACAATTGCAGAGTTTCAACAATTTTTAAAACTCTTTGAGATTGATGAATACAATATAAAATTATTGTTCACCGTCCTCTTTTTTACAGGACTACGACTCGGTGAAGCACTCGCACTCACTTGGCAAGACATAGATTTTACTAGTAATACAATCCATGTCACTAAATCTACTTACGTAAATAAAGGTATCAGCCATATCAGTACAACAAAGACTAAGGCAGGTACTAGAAGAATTATCATCAATAAAAAATTAAGTCAAGAGCTGGAAACTTGGCAGAAGAAACAAGAAAAACAATTACAACAATTCTCAAATGACATAACTACACTACAGGTATTTCAAAATAGCCCAATCATCATTACTAAGGACGCTATTGAAAAACAGTATAAGAAAATCCTTGAACGTGATAACACATAAAAAAAGATACGCATACACGATTTTAGACACTCACATGCTTCTCTTTTAATCAATAATGGAGAAGATTACCTAGTGGTTAAAGAACGCTTAGGACACGCTTCTATAACAACCACAATCGATACCTATTCTCATTTGTATCCAAGCAAGCAGAAAGAGCTAGCAGACAAACTAGATGATTTATTGTAAAGTAGCTTGCATTTTTAAAAACTAAAATATAGAATAAAGATATGGATAAAATACAAAAATCAGTAAGCCAACAGGCTTATGAAGTAGCTAAAAAAGCTCATTTAGGACAGGTTGATAAAGCAGGTGTTGACTATATTAAACACCCTAAGACCGTTGCAAGTTTTGTAAAAACTGATGAGGAAAAAGCGGTTGCTTATCTTCATGATGTTGTAGAAGATACTAAACTAACCCTACTAGACCTAGAAGAGCTAGGCTTTTCAAAGACGATTATAGAAGCCGTTGATATACTTACAAAGAAAAAAGAACAGGATTATCAATCATATCTCAACCTAGTAAAGACAAATGAACTTGCTAGGGTTGTAAAATTGGCTGACCTGCGTCATAATTCAGATTTAACACGACTTTCAAAGATAACTACAAAGCATATAGAGAGAAATAAAAAATATCGTTCTGCTATCGCTTTTCTAAGCCAAGTAGAAAAAAATAGTAATTTTTAGTAACCCAATCAAGAACAGTTCAAAATATAAAAGAAAAGACAAGGCTTAGAAACCTTGTCTTTATTACTATACCGGCGGCCGGGGTCGAACCGGCAC
>CAURHZ010000036.1:0-8894 GCA_963524345.1 uncultured Streptococcus sp. | reverse complement strand
TACCAACGCCATCTACTGTCTTGGTAGTTGAGCCATCGTCGAAAGTAGCTGGAACGTCATCGTTCATTGGTACTCGGCTGTCGCCTTCAGTAAATTCAGGCTTACCTGTTTGAGTTTGACCTTGCTTACCTGTTGTTTCAACTGGTGTCGCTGTCGGTGTGACAGGAGTTACAGTTGGTGTATAAGTTGCAGAAGCTTTTGTTCCGTTCTTATCTTCACGAACAACAGTTACGGCTGGTGCTTTACCTGTGAATGATTTCTCAGGAACAAAGGTTACAGTTCCGTCTGCTGCTACTGTGTAGGTACCAATGCCGTCAACTGTCTTAGTAGTTGAGCCATCGTCAAATGTTGCTGGAACATCTTCGTTGATTTCAACAGTTTTCTCAACGCCATCAACTGTCACAGTTCCACCCTTGAATTCAGGTTTACCTTTTTGAGTTGCACCTTGAATGTCAGTTGTTTCTGCTGGAGTTGCAGTTGGAGTTACAGGTAATACAGTTGGTGTGTATGTTGCAGAAGCTTTTGTTCCGTTCTTATCTTCGCGGACAACGGTCACGGCTGGTGCAGTTCCGACAAATGATTTCTCAGGAACAAATGTCACAGTTCCATCTGCTGCTACTGTGTAAGTACCAACACCTTCAACGGTCTTAGTTGTTGAGCCGTCGTCGAATTTTGCTGGAACATTATCGTTCATTGGCACACGGCTGTCGCCTTCAGTAAATACAGGCTTACCAGTTTGAGTAGCACCTTGGATATCAGTTGTTTCAACTGGTTTCGCAGTAGGTGTTACTGGAGTTACAGTTGGTGTATAAGTTGCAGAAGCTTTTGTTCCGTTCTTATCTTCGCGAACAACCGTCACTGCTGGAGCAGTACCAGTAAATGATTTCTCAGGTACGAATGTCACTGTTCCGTCTGCTGCTACTGTGTAAGTACCAACGCCGTCAACTGTCTTAGTAGTTGAGCCATCGTCAAATGTTGCTGGAACATCATCGTTCATTGGCACGCGGCTATCGCCTTCAGTAAATACAGGCTTACCTGTTTGTGTAGCACCTTGGATATCAGTTGTTTCAACTGGTTTCGCAGTAGGTGTTACTGGAGTTACAGTTGGTGTGTAAGTTGCAGACGCCTTAGTTCCATTCTTATCTTCACGAACAACAGTTACGGCTGGTGCTTTACCTGTGAATGATTTCTCAGGAACAAAGGTTACAGTTCCGTCTGCTGCTACTGTGTAGGTACCAATGCCGTCAACTGTCTTAGTAGTTGAGCCGTCGTCGAATTTTGCTGGAACGTCTTCATTGATTTCAACAGTCTTTTCAACGCCATCAACCGTTACAGTTCCACCCTTGAATTCAGGTTTACCTGTTTGAGTGGCACCTTGGATATCTTCTGTTTCAGCTGGTGTTGCTGTTGGTGTTACTGGAACGATTTCAGGCGTGTAAGTTGTGTCCACCTTGATACCGTTTGAGCTTTCAGCTTGAACCTTGGCTGGTGTGACTGCGCCAGTGTATGACTTGTCAGTCGGTGTGAAGGTTACTTGACCAGTTGTAGGATCAATTGTGTATGTACCGATTTCAGTCGTACCATCAGCAGCATAAGCTGGTGTACTTGTCACTTCATTGCCATCATTATCCAAAAGCGTGTAGCTATTCTCTTTAATCGTAATAGCCTTATCTTCACCATTTACTTTAACAGTTTTTCCTGCAAAGGTTGGTGTACCTGTTTGAGTAGCACCTTGGATATCTTTTGAAGTTGCAGGGTTTGCAGTTGGAACTGCTGCTACAACTGTTGGTGTGTAACTTGCATCAGAAGTGATGGTTGCAGTCTTACCGTCTGCATTGGTAATCGTTGCAGTCGCTTGAACTGTCACACCAGTTGCAGTTCCAACAAAGTCTTTTTCAGGTGTGAAGGTCACTGCTCCTGTAGTAGGATCGATTGTATATGTACCTTCACCTGCTACTGTCACCGATGTTTCATCAGTCGGTTGACCAGTTGCTGGATCCACCAATTTCTTGCTTGTGATTTTTGCAGTCTTGTCACTACTCAAATCAAAAGTTGGTGTTTGTGTTTGAGGAACATTTTGAACATCCGCAGAAACTTTGTCTGTTGGAGTCACGGTGATTGGAGTTACAGTTGGAGTGTATTTAGCTGTAGCTGTCTTAATGTACTCCTCTTGAACCTTACCATTTTTATTGCGTCCAACTGGCGCTGATAATGTAACTTCCACACCTTTGGCAGTACCAGTAAAGCTTGGATCTGGAGTGAAGGTTACTTCACCTGTTGAAGGATTGATGGTGTAAGTTCCTTCCCCTTCAACTGTTACAGATGACGCATCCGTAGTAAGACCTGTAGCTGGGTCTACCAACTTAGCAGGATAGTCTGCGCTTGGAGTGATTGCAATCTTGTCTCCATTTGCGTTAGTAGCAGTTGTGTTAAAGGTCGGAGTTTCTTTTTGAGTCGCACCTTGAACATCAGTTGAAGTTTTGTCAACTCCTTCGATTTCAATTGGAGTGACTGTTGGAACGTATTGACCATCCATGGTATTCAACTGACCATTAATGTTTGGTTCTTGATCTGGGAATTTTGTTGACCAACCAGTATCGTAACCGTTGTTATCTGAACGACGAATTGAGATACCATCAGCTGTTCCAAGGAAGTTATCTTCTGGGATAAATTCAACGTCTACGTCCTTACCGTTAGCAGTAATCTTGTACTTACCTTGTCCTGGAACGACATAGTAACCGTCCGCATCAAGAGTTGCACGGTTGCCATCTTTATCAACGATGTATGGTTCTACCGTTTCGTCAATAACGGCACTAGAATTAAGCTCATACTTGTGTTCTCCACGTGCTGTAAAGGTTACAGTTGCAGTTTGCTTCGCCCCTTGAGGACCACTTGTTTCCTTGAATTCCCCTTTTGGTGGGTGCGTAATTTGAGTTCTGAAGTCTTCCACTTCCCCTGAGAAGGCCATACCAGTTGGGCTCTCAATCTCGGTAGCTTTCTTGGCAATACGAACACGAGCACCTAGTTCTTTAACGCTAGGGTCGATATAAGTCTTGCTATTTGCAAAGGTCAACTCAACAGTGCCATCTTGTGTGATTGTAGCGAGATTTGAGCGTTCATCCTCATCGAATTTACCATTTTGGTTAAAGTCTACCCAACCATAGATATGTGCTTCTGAAGCTCCATCTGTATGAGCTTGAACTGACAGCTTGTAGTTACCTGGGCGTGTACGGTCCATCTTGATCATCTCATTGGTTGTACCTTTAAGCTCATCTGGAAGCAATTGGTTAATTCCTTCATCGGCCGTAGTTGCCTTATCATCACCGAACCAGTCGAGAGTCGTATTCTCATCCATATCAGGACTCACGTTACCAAGATACGGTTGATTTACTTTAGCTCCAGTAACGCCATCTACAGTTGCAATGGTATGAACTGCCTTACCGTATGACTCAGGAGCATCCCCTTCATCAAGTGGGAAGAATCCTAGCATAGCAGACTGTTTACCACCTGAAGCGATGTAAAGTCCAACTTCAGATGCTCCGCGCGTCATTACGATTGGAACCGTTCTATTTCCTTCAGAAATGTTTGGTCCAAAGATACCGGTTCCTAAACCACCGGTAACTTTGTCAGGATTTCCAAAGTATTTCCAAGCTACTGGTTTCTTTTCTGGTCCAACTTCAGTAGATCTACGAAGTTGGTTTAAGTTGGTATTATTAAATTTAGGATTAGGTCCAAAAAGATTTTCAGTATCTTGTGGTTCATAAGTTACAGAAGTTTTTGGTCTGGTAAACTTTTTCCATTCTCCAATATGCTGCCAACCTTCTCCATTGGTAGTAAACATAACTAATTCACCTGGGTTAGCAGACTCCCCATCAGCCATAACAATAGCTGGCTTAACTGTCTTGCCACGGAAGGTTGCAGAGATTTCAAACTGAACTCCAATATTTCCACCATTCAAAGCTGAACTTATGGTAGTCTTCTTGGTTTTCGTATCAATATTCTCAAATCTGATTTCAGTCCAATTATTTTGGGCATCAGCGACGATTTTGGCTTCTTCACCATTGTTAAAAGCTTGCTTAGCAGCATTTGAAGTGACTCCACTTACATAACCATTTTTTGCATTTGGATCATAGGTTGCTTTTTCAGCTTCTGTAGCCCCTTGATTTTCCATCCGTTTCTTATAGATTTCAGTCGCTTGGAAAGGTTTCAAGGATTTGACTTTTACAGTAACTACATAACCAGGCATGATTTCCTTGGTATAGGTAGACCCAACTTGAAGAGCCAATTTTTCTTCTAAGTTCTCAGTTGGTTTAACTTCACTTTTAGGAACTAATACTGTAGTAGTTCCTGTCCAGTTAGCTACATCTCCAAAGTCCAACCAAGTAATCTGGCTAGCCATAGATTTGGCATCAAGATCTGTTGTAAAGCCAGGCTTTTCAACTTTTGGAGTTGATGTTGCATCTTCTACATCATCCCCAATTAAGTTTGGATCATTGGTATCACCCAAAGCACGGCGAGTACGGCGACGGCCTCTTGTTTCCTCTGTTGAAGGTGTATTAGTAGTTGCTGGTGCTTCGACACCTGCCGCAATTTCCTCTTTTTTATCTGCAGTTGTTGAAGCTGCTTCTGCGGCCTTGTTTTCTGGTGCAACAACTTCCAATCTTGGTGTTTCGGAAGTAGCTACTGCAGTTGATGTTGCTGATGCTGCTGTACTTGTGCTACTTGCTTCGCTAGTTGAAGCTGCGGTTGAAGTTACAGCTGGGGCTGCTTCATAAGTTGTTGCAGCTGTGCTAGTTGTTTCAGCTGTTGATGCTGCTGAAGTAGCTGTTGACGTCGCTGGCGCTTCTGACGCTGTTGCAACTGCTGCTACACTATCACTGCTTGTATCTGTCTTTTCTTCAGCGGCTGCACTTGCGGCTGTCCCAACCATGACAAGTGTTCCCAAAAGTACTGAGCAAACACCCACATTCAATTTACGAATTGAGAATCTGCTAATACGATCATTAAATAAGTCTTTCCCCATCTAATGGACCTCCATATTTATCTATAAATTAACATTCTTTTTAAAATTGTTTAGTTTTTCCAAACCTTATCTATTTTAACAAAACCCGAACGATTTTCAAAATGTTTTGACTCAAAAATGAGTAAAAATTTTTAGCTGAAATTGTTTTAATTCTGAAAGGATTTTACCCATAGATAAGGGCATCAAAAAACCTTGATTTATCACTAAATCGCAAGATCAAACTTCAACTGTGGCTTTACTGGATCATAATCGACCAGTTCAAAATCTTCTGGTTTGATGTCAAAGAAATTGGTCCCGTCTGGCACATTCAAGACCAAGCGCGGTTGGCAATCAGAGGGCTCGCGACGAAGCAATTCTTCTGCTTGTTCAAATTGATTGTCATAGATGTGAAGGTTATTAATGAAGTAAAAGAACTTCCCAACCTTCCAGCCAAAGTGCTTGGCAATCATCATCTGAAGAGCTACATATTGCATGGCATTGATATGGTGAGCTACCAACATATCATTTGAACGCTGGGTCAAGGTCGCATCTAGATAGATTTCCCCATCCACGCGCCGTACGTCAAACATAGTCTGAAAAGCACAGGGCAAGAGTCCGTCGGTCTCCTCAAAGGCATCATAATCCCAGAGCGAGATGATATTGCGGCGATTCCAAGGATTGGCCTCTAATTGCTTGAGGATCTTGTTCGTAATGTCATGCTTTTTGACAACAGCTCCATAGCGCTGACCGATTGTCCGGCTATCTCCCACTTCCCAGTCATTCCAGTAGTGGACATTGTACTTGTCTTCTAAAAGATCCAAGCTATTTGACTGATCCTGGTAGATCCAGAGCATCTCTTTGATGGCGGATTTAATCGCGATGGGACGAAGGGTGGTAATGGGAAACTCGCCTTTTGCGAGGTCGAATTCCATAAAAGCTCCCGTGATGTACTTGGAGTTGGCCGTTCTACCATCCTTGTACTTGGGACGCGCCTGCTCTGACCAGACTCCTTCTTCCATGATTTTTCGAATGTTTTCTTTAAAAATTGTATCTGCTTTTGTCATATACTCTCCTTGAATCCAGTTTTGTCTTCATTATATCACAGGAGACAGAAAAAAAGGAGATCCCAGCACGAGCCAGATCTCCATTACATCTTATTGTAATACAAGGGATGCAGCACCGATCACACCGGCGTCATTTCCCAAAGTAGCAAGTGCCAATTGAGTAGATTCACGCACTTGTGGGAATGAGTTTTCTTCAAAGACCTTGCGCACACCATCCAAGAGGAAGTCTCCAGCAGCGGAAACCCCACCACCGATAACGATCTTAGATGGGTTCAAGGTTGAACCAATGTTAGCAGCAGCAAGTCCAAGGTAACGTGAGAAGTTCTTGTAGACGATCAAAGCAAGAGCATCGCCTTCTTTTGCCAGGTCAAAGACCGTTTTAGCCGTTACTTCTTCTCCGTTGTCGATCAAGACTTTCAATTGAGAGTCCCCTTCGTACTCATCTGCGTAGCGACGAGTGAGGTTAACGATCCCAGTTGCAGATGCAACCGTTTCAAGACAGCCTTTTTTACCACAGGTACATTGGATTGGATCATCAAAGTCAACAGTGATGTGACCAAGCTCACCAGCAGCTCCACGCACACCGTGCAAGAGACGACCTTCAGCGACGATCCCACCGCCTACACCAGTACCAAGTGTCATGAAGACGACATCTGGTTGGTTTTCACCAGCCCCTTTCCAACGTTCACCCAAAGCAGCAACGTTGGCATCATTATCGATAAAGAATGGAATATGAAGGGCACTTTCGATCTTTTCTTTGACTGGTTGAAGGGTCTTCCAGTTCAAGTTGTAGGCCCCGATAACGGTACCTTTTTCACGGTCAACGACACCAGGTGATCCCATTCCAATTCCTTGGAACTCAGAAGCATCCAGCCCAAGCATTTTCAAACGATGCGCGATGGATTCGATCATATCATCTACGATATGGCTACCTTCATCCAAGATATTTGTTTTAATAGACCATTTTTCTTGAACTTCTCCATCCAAAGTGAGGATAGCAAACTTAATTGAAGTTCCCCCAAGGTCAATCCCAATAATTTTTTTAGACATCTGTAACTCCTTTCAAACTTGTAAACACTTACAGATCTATTATATCAGACTTTTTATCAAACGCAAAGGTTTGCACGTAACTTTTCTTAACTTTTTAACAAGAGACTAAAGGATTGAAATCCTAGAATGAGGAAAATCAAGCCAATAATATTTAATAGAAAGACACTTATCGAGAGTGGACTAACGATTAAGAACAATCCAATAAAGAGTTGTAGCAAGGCAAAGAAAATATAACGCTTGGACAGTTCCTCAACCTTCCTCGAGTAGAAATTTGCTTTTCGGAAGTTTAAAATCGAACGGTAGATCAGCCAAATTCCTAAAGTAACGGGAAAGACAATCGGCAAGGTTTTGTAGCCATAGAGCAGTAAGTAGACCGCAAAAACCAAAGCGACCATACTGTGAAAGAGCTGTTGCTGCTGAATGATACCAGCCTGACGCAATCGATAATAGCGTGAAAAACGCGAAAGGGAAATTAAAAAGAAGCCACAGGAAATCAACCAGCTAAATGAGCCGATGTGCTCAATTGGATTGATAAACAAGACGATACCGATAATGGTAAAAATAGTGGCTGAAATCCCAAGGGATATCCGGTTCAATTGATTCATAGGGCCTCCTTATTCATCTAATTCACTGAGGTATTCATAACGATCGTACTTCTCAAGCAATCGCTCATTTTCCTGATCCAATTCCTTTTGAAGGGCTGACAATTTGCCAAAGTCAGAGCCGTTTTCATTCATCTCCACTTCAATCTCTGCGATCCGATTTTCAATGGCTTCGATATCTGCTTCAATACTCGCCCACTCCTGCTTTTCCATGTAGCTCATGCGCTTCTTCTCTTCTTTTGGCTTAACAGGTTTCTCTTTTTCAACCTTGTGACTGGCTGTTACTTGAGCTGCTTCAAAGGCTTTTTCATCCAGGTAATCCGTATAATTGCCAAAGAACTCACGAATGCCCCCATTTTCAAAAGCCAGGATCTTGCTCGCCACTTTGTCTAGGAAATAGCGGTCGTGGCTAACGGTAATAACGGGACCTCCAAAGTTTTGAAGGAAGTTTTCCAAAACTGTCAGGGTAGCGATATCCAAGTCATTGGTCGGCTCATCGAGGAGAAGCACATTGGGTTTTTCAATCAAGAGTTTTAAGAGAAAGAGCCGCTTCTTCTCACCACCGGAGAGTTTTTCGATCAAGGTTCCGTGCATGGAACGTGGGAAGAGAAATTGCTCCAAGAGATCTGCAATTGATGTCGTCCCAACGGTCGTCTTCACTTCCTCAGCAACTTCCTGGAGGAAATTAATCACGCGCTTGCTCTCATCCAAACCATCGATTTGTTGTGAGAAATAAGCCACCCTCACGGTTTCTCCGATGATGACTTGCCCTGACTGAGGCTGGAGTCGCTCGGCGATCAGATTGAGTAGAGTCGATTTTCCGACGCCATTATCCCCGACAATCCCGATGCGGTCCTTATTTTGCACCAAGAGGTTAAAGTCCTGTAAAATCGGCTTGTTTTCAAAAGCAAAACTCACATCTTTAAACTCGATAACTTTCTTTCCGATTCGGCTGGTCTCAAAGTTCATCTCCAAATCTGTCTGGCTGCTTTGACCAGACAAGTCTTGCTTGAGATCATGGAATCGATTGATCCGCGCCTGTTGCTTGGTCGCACGCGCCTGAGGTTGACGCCGCATCCAGGTCAACTCCTGCTTATAGAGTTGCTGCTTCTTATGAAGAAGGGCTGCATCACGCTCGTCTTGCTCAGCCTTTAAGCGGACATAATCCTGGTAGTT
>CAURHZ010000035.1:0-9114 GCA_963524345.1 uncultured Streptococcus sp. | reverse complement strand
CTGTCATATTGGAAGGCAAGTTTCAAGGCTTGACGAAGTTCCTCTTGATTTTCAGACTTAGAAATACCGACACTAGAACCCATGTTTGATGGTTTTGTGAAAACTGGATAAGACAATTTTTCTTCAACTTCGGCAATTTTAGCAGTCACATCATCGCCTTCAACGATGGCCACATAAGGAACTTGGGCAATCCCGACAGATTCTAAGACACGCTTGGTCGTGATTTTATCCATGGCAAGACTAGATGACAAGATGTTACAACCAACATAAGGCATTTTCAAAACTTCCAAGAATCCTTGAACTGAGCCATCTTCTCCCATCGGACCATGAAGAACCGGAAAGACCACTGCCCCTTCTTCGTAGATGGCACTTGGTGCAACTTGCTTATCCCAATCAATGGTTTCATTGGTCATAAGACGATCCTCTTGACCTGGAGTCTGGCTAAATTCTTGCGTTTTAATAAAGTCACCTGACTGGCTGATGAAGAAAGTCTTGACTGTGAAACGGTCGTAGTTGACCGCACGCATGACACTTTCAGCTGAAAGAACAGAGACTTCACGCTCTGCACTACGTCCACCGTATAAAAGAATAATCGTTTGTTTCATATTATTTGTTCCAATTCTAATAGAATACTCGTTCTTTAGTATATCATATTTGCTTCTTTTTTGAAACTTGAACCTGATACTGGTCTTCAATAAATCTAAAAAGAGACCGATAAAACAACTGTCGGTCTCCGTGATTTTTGTATAAATGAATTGAGTGTTGATTTGTCTAGACTTACAACTCTGTTCGATTTTCAATGGCTCGTAAGAGCGTCACTTCATCCGCATACTCAATGTCCGCTCCCACAGCAAGACCTCGTGCTAGACGCGTAACCTTGATACCAGCTGGCTTGAGCAAACGAGAAAGATACATGGAGGTCGCTTCACCATCTGCTGTAGCATTGGTCGCCACAATCACTTCTGAAACTTCACTATCCATAAGACGAGTCATAAGGCTCTTGAGATTGATATCGTCCGGACTGATACCATTCATGGGAGAAATGAGTCCATGCAAGACATGATAGAGTCCATGGTATTCTTGGATATTCTCCATGGCTGCCACATCGCGACTATCTTCGAGAACTAAAATCGTTGTCTGGTCACGAGTCGGATCGGTACAGATAGAACAAGGATCGTCGTCTGTCAAACGTCCACAAATAGAACAGTAGGTCAATTCTCTCTTAGCAGAAAGGAGATTTTTAGCAAATTCATTGACATCATCATCAGACATCCCAATCGTATAAAAGGCCAGACGCGTAGCCGTCTTAATCCCGATACCCGGTAACTTAGAATAACTGTCAATTAGCTTAGCAATAGGTGTTGGATAAAGCATATGTTCCTTTCTAATTCATTGGATGATGTTGGTTATAGAGGTTGATAATATCGCGCGCAATGGAAGGTCCGACACCATTTGTAAGGTTGGTGTTATGAGGGAAGACAACAGCTACAGCGATTTGAGGATTATCTGATGGTGCATAGGCCACAGCATTAGTATTGTTAGCATTTTGACCACCTGCTACATAACTTTCGGCAGTACCTGTTTTTCCACTAATGGATACCGCTGCGCCATTTGAAAAGGCACGACCGGTTGTCAAAGCACTTCCACCATGTGAAACTTGATAAAATCCTTGTTGAAGAATGGAAACATCAGACTCAGAAATATTAATTTTATTCATTTCCTTGGTTTCAACAGATTGGATTAAGTTCCCTAAACCACCTTGTTCGTTGTTTCCATAAATCCCCTCGACAATGTGCGGTGCAATCCGAACACCGTTGTTGGCAATGGTGCCAACGTACTGGGCTAATTGCATAGGGGTGTAGTTATCAAACTGGCCAAAGGCATTGGTAATGTAATTAGCAAAATTATACTCTTTTGGTATAAAACCAGTTGACTCATCTGGAAGGTCAATGCCTGTTGAGGCTCCAAGACCATATTCAGCAAATGTCGAACGAAGTTTCCCCATAGCGGATTCTAAATTGTTAGTTAAAACAAACATATTGGGTTGATAGGTCTGACCCATAATGCCCAAAGCGGTTTGAACCATATAGGTATTAGAAGAATACTCCAAGGCTTCCACCGCTGTAATCGGGAATGAACCGTAGGCCTGAGTGTACCAAGAATTAATCGGAGCTGAACCTTGGAAGACAATCGGTTGGTCTGTCAAGGTCTGATTCCCTGATAAGACTCCATTCTCCCAACCAGAGCTGATGGTCGCCGCCTTAACGACCGAACCGGGTACAAAGACATCGGTTACTGTTCCCAAGGAATCAGGTGTTAAATCTCCCGTTTTCAAGTCATGTTTGAGTCCTGACATAGACAAAACCGCACCTGTTTTTGGGTTGAGGGCAACTGCATACACACCTTCTGAATACTTGGCTCCTCCATTTCCCAGTTCGGAATTGAAATAACTCTTAAGCAGATTGTCCACGCTATCTTGGAAGGCCAAATCAATAGTCAGTTTAATATTATTCCCTTTGGTACCATCTTCGATATTTTCGACACTTTCCATATTGCCATACTTGTCTAGCTGGATTTCTTTCACAGAGCGTTTTCCTTGCAAGGTTTCTTCATATTGTTTTTCTAGATAAGAGGTTCCAACACGGTCATTTAGAGAATAACCCTTTTTGATATAAGCATCTGCTTCTTCAGCTGGAAGACCGGCTTTTTCACCGGATACACTTCCTACTATAGACGAAAGTGAAGTCTCTAGGACCTTTCGATCCCACGAGGTTGAAATACTGATACCAGGTAAATTCTTAGAGGCCGAAGCTATCAAGGCAATCTGAGTATCTGTCAAGGAATCTGTCGCAATGGTTCCTGTCGCAAAATTTTCAACTGCATTAAGTTGGCTAAAGAGGTAAATTTCTTTCTTTTCGTCATCCGAGTAGGTAAATTGACTTGGATCGATACTTTCAACAGTATTATTGTAAAGCTCGGATTCAGATAATTGATTGCCATCAGAATCAAGGCGCTTCTCACGTGGTAAGCTTTCCACTGCTTTCTTATACACATCTTGATCTGCTAGGTAATAGTCCGCCAACTGTCGGTCAGTCAATGTTGGAGAAGAAACTTCCACATAAGCCAGCAACTTCTTGGCTGTTTCTTTTAAATCTGCAGCCGTCATTTTGTTGTTTC
This sequence comes from uncultured Streptococcus sp., assembly GCA_963524345.1. GTDB lineage: Bacteria > Bacillota > Bacilli > Lactobacillales > Streptococcaceae > Streptococcus. The sequence goes on along the minus strand of CAURHZ010000035.1, from coordinate 5,937 downwards.
GAGTAAAGGAAACAACTTGTTTCACAGTATTTTCAACCAAAGGCTTGCCGCTAGCATCATAAATTTCGCCTCGAGCTGAACTAGTGGTCACCTTTGTTTTACTAGCAGATGCTAATTTTGTCTCATAAAAATCCTTGTTCAAAACCTGCATGTAAAGCAGGCGACCAATAATGGCCATAAAAAGCAAAATAACAATTGAAAACAATAAATTAAGCCGAATCGGAATCGAATGGCTATCAAATTTTCTCATACAAGTCAGTCTCATTTCTATTTAAAATCTTACTCTTCATTGTACCACAATTTGAGAAGAAAATTATGGAAAAGAAGTGAGCTTTTTTAATTTAGTTTCTGATGGTTTTTTTATTTAAACATAACTATTTTATATGATATAATATTTACAAAAGCTACAAAAAATAATTATCGATTAATAGCTAGACTCAAATAAAGGAGTATCATGAACCCGCAAGATATCGCAAGCATTATTGATCTTCATTTTGAAGAGTTAACAGATCTAGAGCAAGAAATCGCTCGCTATTTTTTACAATCTGAAACCATTGCAGATGATTTATCTTCTCAGCAGGTCACTCAAAAATTACATATCTCTCAAGCCGCTCTGACCCGCTTTGCTAAAAAGTGTGGTTTTACAGGTTATCGAGAATTTATTTTCCAATACCAACACCAAGCAGATAATCAAGCTAGCCAACATCCCGACCACAGCCCCCTGACAAAACGAGTTCTTAGAAGCTACAGTAATATGCGAGAACAAACACAGGACTTGATTGACGAAAAACAACTAGAACGAATCGCCCAGTTAATCGAAGGTGCTGATCGTGTCTACTTCTTCGGAACTGGCAGTTCTGGCCTCGTCGCTCGTGAAATGAAATTACGCTTTATGCGTCTGGGTGTGGTATGCGAGGCTTTAACCGATCAAGACGGCTTTGCTTGGACAACCAGTATTATGGATGAAAATTGTCTCGTACTCGGTTTCTCACTTTCTGGCACAACACCTTCTATTTTAGATAGTCTATTAGACGCTAAGGAGATGGGGGCAAAGACTGTACTCTTTACAAGTGTTCCCAATAAAGATAGTCAGACCTATACAGAAAACGTTCTTGTTGCTAGCCACAGTCAGCCTTCCTACATTCAACGTATATCCGCTCAACTTCCTATGCTCTTCTTTATCGATTTGATTTATGCCTATTTTTTGGAAATCAATCGTGAAAGCAAGGAGAAAATCTTTAATAGCTATTGGGAAAATAAAAAACTCAATGGCTATCGTAGACAAAAACGCGTCAGAAAATCCTAGTTTGGCTCAGCCAAACTAGGATTGTTTTGTTTTAAAGTGATAATAAGCTCCCAACATACCTGCTGTATTTTGGTGATGGGCAAATTCTAATCGTGTTTTTTCAGCTAGGCTTGGCACCAAGGCATCTTTCAAGGCTGTGCGAATCTTGGGTTTGAGGATAGCCTCTTGTCCCATGATACCGCCACCGAGAATAACCACTTCTGGATTAGCAACGTAGCAAATATTTGCCAAACCTTTCCCTAGGTAATCTACCATCCGGTCAATACCAGCCATGCAGATTTTGTTTCCTTCAGTGGCTTCCTTAAAGATACGTCGGCCATTCCACTGGTCAACTGGATCTCCATGACCTGCTGCTACATACTCTACCAAGGCTGTCGTAGAAGCCAAGTCTTGGAAATCTCCATCCTGCATATGCATATAACCGACTTCGCAGGCTGAATTGCTAAAACCATGGAAGACTTTCCCATCCATAATCAAGCAGCCACCGATACCGGTTCCAATGGTCAAGCAAAGTGTCACACTCGCTCCCTTGCCTGAACCAGATACCGCTTCAGCAAGACCTGCACAGTTGACATCATTTTCAATCTCACAAGGAATATTAAAGCTAGTCTCGATTTCCTTCTTGAACTGAGTACCTGCGTAGTTGGGAATCTGAGGCCCAGCATAGAAAATCTCACCCTTGTCTGGATCCACCATTCCTGCAGAAGAAATGGCAACACCTGCTATTGGGCCTTTTTCTAAATAGCTAGCTACAGTATCTTTGGTCTTTTGTAAGATATGAGGTCCACCTTTATGCGCCTCTGTTGGCATTTCATGTGATTCAAGAAGTTGGCCTTCTTGATCAACCAAGCCATACTTGATGTTGGTTCCACCAATATCAATTGCAACGTAGTGTGTCATAAATACCTCCTTATGGATTAGAGGAAGCGCTCCTTGGTTTCACGAATCAAGGCTGCAGCTGCTTCTACAACTGGGCGATCTTCTTCAGTCACTGGTGTCAATGGTGAACGAACAGAACCAATGTTCAAGCCTTCATTGATTTTCAAGACTTCCTTAATCACACCGTACATATTTCCATGTGCAGAAGTGAGCTTGCCAATGATTGCATTGATAGCATACTGCAATTCACGCGCTGTTTCCAAGTCTTTCTCAGCAATCAACTCATTAAGTTTCAAGAAGAGTTCTGGCATAGCACCATAAGTACCACCGATACCAGCTTTGGCACCCATGAGTCGTCCACCTAGGAACTGTTCATCTGGACCATTGAATACGATGTGGTCTTCTCCACCAAGGCTCACAAAGGTTTGGATATCTTGAACTGGCATAGAAGAGTTCTTAACACCGATAACACGAGGATTTTTCAACATTTCTGTGTATAGACTTGGAGTCAGAGCAACACCTGCCAATTGAGGAATGTTGTAAATCACGTAGTCTGTGTTTGGAGCTGCAGAACTGATATCGTTCCAGTATTTAGCAACTGAGTATTCTGGCAAGCGGAAATAAATTGGTGGAATCGTTGCAATGGCATCTACACCCAAGCTTTCAGCATGACGAGCAAGTTCCATACTATCTTTGGTATTGTTGCAAGCAACGTGAGCAATGATGGTCAATTTACCTTTGGCAACTGCCATGACTTCTTCCAAGATTAACTTGCGGTCTTCAACGCTTTGGTAGATACATTCACCAGAAGAACCATTGACATAAAGACCTTGAACACCTTTATCAATGAAGTATTGAACCAAGGCACGCGTACGCTCTGGACTTACTTCTCCTTGATCATCATAACATGCGTAGAAGGCTGGAATGACACCTTCGTATTTTTTTAAATCTGACATAGATTTTCTCCTAAGATTTCTTTTTTTCTGCTAAAAGCAGGATTTATTCTTTACGTGTTTAGTATACACCTTATGAAAAACGCTTTCAATATCTTGTGTACACTTAGATTTTAGTTTCGATATGAATTTTGAAATGTTTATGGCTTGAAAGTAGTTTCATAGACAAGCCATCCTATTGGTATTTTGCGAAAATTTTCTCCATCAATCCAGTCTGGAGAAAGACCAAGAGCCCAAACCCAAAAAGCAGGAAGGCTGAACCACCTAAAAGTAAAGTGAAGGCGGACAGATAAAGAACCATCACAATAAGAAAGAGAATAGCTAACATGAGGAAGAACCAAGGAAAGTTAAAACTTGCCAAGATAAGTCCTTTTTGTAAGACTTCTTTCCAAGTCAAATCATAGCGTGCAGCTATGGGATAGCTAGCCAACATCACGATAGTGAGGAAGATAAGAACGCCTAGACAGATAGCTTTCACCATTTGGAAAGGCATAGCTGTCTGACCCCAGAAGAGATAGAGGTCTAGAAGGCTTAATGAGACAATGCCCAACTCAAGCAGACCTAACTGAAGACCTAGTTTCAGATTTTGCTTGAAAGCTCTTAAATAGATTCTAAAGACAGGCACACGTCTACTCTTCTTAATCTCAAACATAGTCTCGTAGAGACTAATTTTAGCCACTCCAATCGTCACGATGGGCAAACAAGAGACGACAAAAAGAAGATTGGCTGTCACGATATCCAAGACCTTCTCACTAAAACGCATGAGAAAGTTATCTGTATCAAATGCTGCCTTGATAAGGCTTACTCCTTTTTGTGCCATATTTGCTCCTCCTGATTTTTTAATCAATCAAAATTTTAAAGAGATATTTGCGAACCTTCTCTTCCATACCTGCATAGCCATTCGGCTGGTGCGGTTCTCCTGGGAAGAAAATCGCAAAATTGTGATAACCCAACAAGAGTGGGTAGTGTTCATGACAATGAACAAAGCCAATGTCACTTGCTTCGTCGAATGCTACTGCCTCGTCTTTGATACGTGAACCGTAGCTCGAATATTCATGTCCTTCTACCAGCAAATGCAAATCTGCATAGTTCTGATGATGCTCAAATTGATCATTTTCAGCTTGATTGAGGACATTTTCCTGAACAACTAGAAAGACCTTGTCCCCGTCAATCTCATACTTACCTAATTCAAATGAATCTTTACGATGTTGATAGAGATAGTCGATAGCCTTGTCTAGATTAGGATGAATCCCCTTGTAAAAGGTAATATTTTTCAAATCGTCAAAAATCATACTCTTTCCTTCGTTTCTGATAGTTAACTAAAATCATTCTTAAGTTGATAAGTGTCTAACAAAATCTCTAAGGTAAGCAAATACCCAACATTTTGTAGACACTTATAACTCTATATTTCCATAGTATGCCAAGACTACTTCCGCCATCTTGACACACCAGTTTACTTTTCTTATCCTTTGACAGCTCCCATAGTAATACCTTGTGTGAAGGATTTTTGGAATACTAGGAAGACTGTAACGATCGGAACAGCTGCAAGAGCTGCACCCGCCATAATCAAACCATAGTTAGTTGCCATTTCGGCCTGCATGGTTGCAACCCCAAGTGAGATGGTCAAGTTTTGACGTGAAGTCAACATAACCAACTGCATGAAGTAGTCGTTCCATGTATTGATGAAGGTAAAGATTGCAAGGGCTGCAAATCCTGGTTTCACAATCGGGAAGGCTACGCTCCAGAAAGTACGAATCTCACCACAACCGTCGATTTTAGCTGATTCAAGCAACTCTGTAGGGATATTCTCACTGAACTGTTTCATGAGGAAGACCCCAAATGGCCATCCAATCAAAGGCAAGATAACTGCCCAAAGAGTGTCATGGATTCCCATGAAGTTGACGATACGTACCAATGGCACAAGGACAACTTGTTTTGGAAGTGCCATGGCAGCGATGAAGATGGCAAATAGAATACGTTGACCATAGAAACGTTTTTTAGCCAAAACATAACCTGCTAGAGAAGAGGTTGCACAAACTAAGAACATGGTTACCAATGAGATAAACACAGAGTTCCACATCCACTGCATAGCAGGGTTTTGCACCATAAGTTGTTGGAAGTTCTCCATAGTTGGCATTTTAGGGAACCATTGTGGTGGAATAACGATTGTATCCGGTTGTGATTTGAAGGCACCTGTCAAAATCCAGTAGAATGGAAAGATGAACAGCACGGTCAACAAGAGCAAGATAATAGTTGAAATAACAGTGAAAGCTGTTAAAGGTTTCTTTTGTGTAGATTGCATAGCTGTCTCCTTTCTTTAATATTCTACGTCGTTTCCAAGTACTTTAAATTGAACAAAGCTTACGATAGCGATCATGACTGCCAAGAAGACGCCAATAGTGTTTGCATAACCGTATTCTGTCAATTGGAAGGCTTTTTCGTAAAGGTAGTACATAAGTGTACTTGTTGAATAGTTTGGACCACCAGATGTCAACAACTGAATCAAGGCGAAACACTGGAATGAGTTGATGGTTGTAATGATTGCAATGTAAAGAGTTGTTGGAAGAAGGCTAGGCCATTTAATCTTCCAGAACACTTGCAATTCAGTCGCACCATCAACACGCGCTGCTTCCACCAATGAATTGTCAATATTCCCCATAGCAGCGATATAAAGGATAATCGGCTGACCAACAGATGTAGTCAAAAGGATAATCATAATCGCCATCAACGCCCAGTTTTTATCCCCCAACCAAGAAATGTTTTGGCTGATGATGTGGCTTGACTTAAGGACAAAGTTTA
>CAURHZ010000034.1:0-9142 GCA_963524345.1 uncultured Streptococcus sp. | reverse complement strand
TTCTTAAAAGTCACCACTCCTGAGAAGGAAATAGTCATACCAAGCGCGACAAACTTCTCTGCCCATTCAAGAGTTCCTGAGAAAGAATGCATGATGCCACCACGAGGACCAACTCCCTCACTCTTGATAATCTCATAGGTATCTTCCAGCGCATCACGGGTATGGACCACAAAAGGCAAATCCAAGTCCTTAGATAACTGAATCTGACGGCGAAAAACCTGCTCCTGCACTTCTTTAGACGCTGTCATCCAATGGTAGTCCAAGCCAATCTCACCCAAGGCAACAATCTTTGGATGCTTGAGCTTGTCAAGCAAGTAGGCTTCAATCTCCTCTGTGTAGGTTCCAGCTTCTGTAGGATGCCAACCAATAGTTGCGTAGAGTTGGTCATACTCTTCTACCAACTCCAAAGCACGCTCAATCGTCGGTTCATCAAAACCAACAATATTCATCTGTGTCACACCCATCTCAGCAGCCAAGGCAATTTCTTCTGCCTCACGACCCGCAAATTCTTCTACATTCAAGTGTGTATGTGTATCAAAAATATCCAAACTATATTTCCTTCTCTTTCCTCAATGTTCTTTAACTACCAAAAGAAAAGACTTTCTCTCTTCTATACTTCCCTATATTTCCTCTAGTTTCTATTCACTTTGGTTAGTACTTGGTTAGTTCTATGGTTAGCATCTACAGATGAATTTGATTAAGTTTCTCTCTCAATTCATCCTGTATATTTTTTGTTACATGACTATAGATCCTTAAAGTGATAGATTCATCTCTATGTCCAACTCGCTCCATAATAGCCTTTATGGGTATCCCTAGTTCAGCCAACAAACTAATATGAGAATGTCTAAGCATGTGAATATTATAGGATCTGTGCCCACCTAACACTACTTCACAAATATTTTTGATAAATCTATATAACAAAGGTTGTCTCATAATATTACCCTGCTCAGTCACAAAGATGAACTCCTCATCAAAACAGTTACTACGAAAGTACTCGATAATTTCCAAGCAACGTTCACTTAGTACTATAGTCCTTACAGAACCTACTGTTTTCGTTGTCTGTAAGATTCTCTCATCATATCCATGAGCAACATAATCTATAGTATGATCAATTGTTAAAAGATTCGCTTTGAAGTTTACATCTTGATAGCGAACTCCTATAAATTCTGCGAAACGAAGACCAGTTAAAAAGATAAATTCCATTGCCAAAGCATAACGTTTATCTTTATTGTGACTTTCACAATACGATAAAACCTGTCCTAGTTCCTCTCTACTAATGAAATTATCCTTAGCTTTTTGCAACTTCTCATAGTCCGCTTTCTGCTTCGGAATTACCACTCCTTTAACTGGAGAATCAGAAATATATCCGACCTTTACAGCATAATTAAAGAGACCATTCAAATATATCTTCCTATTTTTTCTCGTTGAATTTTGAACATTCAAATTCATTAGATATGTTTGAACTAGCTGAGTAGTATAATCTGATATTCTCAAATTTCCTACTGTTTCCATGAAAAGTTCTAAACTTTTCATCTCACTTCGATAACTAGAAGATTTTATCTCACTGGAACGAATCGTTCTCCATTCTTCCAATAGTTGACTAAAAATCATTTCTTCTAGTTGTTTCTTTTCAACTTCCTCTTTTGTAGGCGCGGTTAGGAGTTTTTCGATTTTTAGCGCTAAACGACGTTTTGCTTCTGCTTGAGAAACTCTAGATTTTGATTTTAGAGTCACAGAGACTTGTTTCCACTTTTCCTCTCGTTTATGATAGAATTTTTCATAATAACGGTATTTCCCATTATCCAATTCTTTAAAAAACATTTTTTCTCCTTCTACTTTTTAAAGCAAAGGAAAGCTATGTAGCATAGCTTAATTATAACATAACTACATAGCTTCCTCATATTTCTTTTGTTTATACTGCAAAAATTCCTTATAGCCTTCAACATCTATATAGACCCTCTTATGAGAAGGCTTTAAAATGTATCCTTGAAATTTTTTATTTCGTCGCATCTCTGTTAGATCATTGTTTAGGGTTTTTAGTGGAATATCAAATAATTCCGCAATCCCTCTCTTACTTTTATATATATTTTCCATAAATTCTCCTATTTTGATATAATAGGGATGATAAGAGACAATTTCTTTTATCACCTACTTAGCTTGTCAGTTGCCCCGCTAAAAGTATCTGACAGGCTTTTTATGTTATCGTAAAACTCCGTTGTATATTCTTTCACACCATAAGGAGTTTCATGTTTTGTGGTACGAGAAAATGTCGGAGGGCTGTTAATCTTATAAGTTTCCATAAGCTCACCCTTTGTTGTTGTAATTTCCAAAGGCTTTTCAATTCCTCTACTGGTACGATAAATACGAATCCCTTTTGGATACATATATAAACGTGCCCCTTTTACTGTTGATTTCTTATCTGAGCTTTCGTCTCCGATTTGTAAATTTGATAAGTAGGCTATCAAATAGTTCCCAACTTTATCTGCCCTTCTCAAGCGCTTGGTCTTAGTAAACCCTTTCCCCCACATCTTAGCAAGGTCATTGTTAGGAATTGTTAGTTCAGAATCGTTCTTTAATAACACATGCAAATGCCACCTTCCGCTAGCTTGTGGTTCAATGACCGTAATATAATCAACGTTCCCAAACTGATTACGAATGCGTCGAATGAACGCTTTGAAATCCATATAAACTATAGCTGTTTCGGTGACATGGTTACGATAAGTCAACGTAATCCAGAGCTGGTTGGCACCTCCCGTAAAATTGTGAGCCACTAAGCGTCGTAGTTTTTTCATAGTCTGTTTAGTAGACTTCAAATTATCGAGTCGTGTACTACTGGAAGTATCCATTTCATGAATTTCTCCAGTCTCAAGATTTACGTAACGCTTGCCTTCTATCACTTTGATAGTTTGTTCTTGTTGACCGTTAGCGGTTGTCATTTCAAGCGTATTACCATACACGTAACTTTTTACAATTTTACCAAGTTCTATTCGTTCCATGCTTTATACCTATAAAAATATGTTTTGTGCTTTTGTATGACGCTTATCAAGTTAAGGCGTCGCACTATTGATGATTAAATTCAGATTTATTCCATGATTTATTGACAATAGGGACCCTAAGATTATAAAACTGATTGTGTCGGAACGGCGAACAAAGTTCGACCGCACCGCCCCAACCAGTCTAATCTATCTTAGCCTATTATTAACAACTTTCACGGCATAAAGAATTTAACCATCTAAGACCACGGATGTTTCAATTTGAACAACGCCCCTTTAATCGTTCGTTTATCTGATTCATTACATATGATGAATACTAGATAGCGTAACCCATGCTTTACATATAGATCAGCAAGACCATGAAGAGCATATTTGTGCAAATAAAAGATCCAAGTATCCTTTATTCTTAATAGAACATCTGAATCTATCTCTCCAAACACTTGAAACCGGAAAACTACACATCTTGCTCCAAATTCTCGAATCCCATAGTTATCAATTGCACATATAGGAACTCTTTCATCTGCTACATGCACTCTCTGAATTGACTTGCTTCCATCAATTTGATCAACTTCCTGATCCTCATAAATCGGAGTTAGTGTATAAACAAACTGATTTTCTTGAACATTTTCTTTCACTAATTCTACGAGTGCGTTTTGCGTAGTAACTATAAATCTTTCCCAGTTTTTTTGCTTTTCTTCAACTTGGACTTTCCTCTGGTACTCCTGAAGTTTTCTACTACATAGATGATAAACTTCCTTAATACCTTCAAAAACCTTCGCAGGTATTTCCTCGATAAACGATGGCATATTGATCTCCTTTATAGTCTTATAGTTCGACAACTTCATTGACTTTTGCAGTCAAACTAAGCTGATTACGATACTCTCCATACACAACTGCCTTCTCAATGCCTACAATTTCTACTGCTGTGAGCATTGGTTGAAACGAGTCATAATCCTTCAACGATGCAAATGGGACCTTTATGGTAAGCTTCTCCCCAATATTTTTGTTCTCATTGGGATACTCACTTTCATCAGAAAAGATAAGCACGCCTACCTTTACTCCTTTTTCAATTTCTGAACCAGTCTCACTTCTTTCTATCCACCTTGTAGCGGAAATAAAACGTAACTCTTTGTGAGAAAGAAACAACTGAGCATTGAACGCTGTAAAATGCGACAAATTCTTAAGAGCCATAATTTAAAATCTTCTTTCTAGAATTAAAAGCAAATCGTCTACTTTTAATCAAATAAACACTGTGACGATTACAGATAACAACATTTAAAATTACACCTCCTTATCTATAAGGAGAAATTTCACCAGAATTCGGATGAAATTTTAAATTTATAATTCTTTTCGTAGAGTATCTATAATGCGCTCATAGTGTTTTTTGACAGTTTTGTCACTAAGTCCAACTTCTTTTGCAAGACTTGAATACGATCTACCTTCAACCACTCCATGTAGAATTTTTCTATCTCTTTCACTCAATATCTTCTCAATAGCATCGTTTATAATAGCCATTTCTTCTTTTTTAATTAAGAGAGACAATGGGTCATTATAATTTGCTATCGTATCTAATAAAGAACCTGTGTCACCTGATCTACTATCTAAACTACAAAGACCATAAGATCGATCTTTTCTACATGAATTTTCATAGGGCTGGTTTAATAAGTTATCTACTTTTTTCCAATCGTCAGTAAGTATAGCTCTTTGAATCGCTTCTTCTCTACGTTGTTCTACTTTTGTTAAATCTACCATATGTTGGCACCTCCTACTCGGGTTTACCAACACTACCCAAAGGGGCTCCATAGACTCTCGTCAGTGGAAACTCGCCTTATGTGATTTTAAAAAGAACATAGTAAGATGCATAAAAAATAGCAGTTATACAAAATCGTATAACTGCTATGCATTTTTTAGAGCCAAATCTATATGCTATTTGTCTTTTTTATTCAATTATTCTTTTAGTTCTACTTTTTCTAGTTCCATTACTGCGTTATTTTCTTTATTTGAGGTATCATTCTTCAAAAATCCTATGAATACTTTCTTACCATTTTCAACCGGGATATAGAATTGCACTCTATCTAAATCAACATATATTTTTTCTGTATCCTTTATCTTATATCCTCTACTTTCCATGATTGCGATAATTTGTTCTTTTGTTTTCAAATCCTTAACAGTATTAGTAAATGACTCATATGAAGTTAAATAAATCACCTTATCTCCTACAATAATTCTATCACTTGAAAATTTAATATTAGGTAATCTATCTATATTTTTTTGATCTTCTTCCACAGAGCCTTTAGTTCCATAAACCTTCGTAACACGATAAGTTCCGCTAATTTTTGTGTTTACTAATGGTACTAACTCATATGGTACAGATGTATTCTCACCAATTATATCAAGATATACCATCTTATGTTGATCTATCTTATACAGGATTCTTCCGTAACGTTCTTGGTCTTTATTATCAAGTAATGAAATAAACTTCAAATCTTCTTTTTTGATATCACTATTTTTTAATATCTCGAAATTTTTCTTAAATGATTTGACGATATCTTCTTCCGAAAGTTTAGTTTTTGTGATATTTTTAAAATCAGAATATGAATCATGAATAGTTACATCATAATTAAATACTTCATTATTTTTTAGCATATAATCAATTTTTAATTTTTCTGAACCTGAAAATTCCCAAACACTAGTTTTAAGCCCTACTGAACCCCACTTCTTATCAAATAAATTATCACTTGATGAATTTTCGGAAAAATAATTAGATATACTTATACCTGCAGCAGCAAAGATTCCCAATATAACAATCGTAAGTAATATGACTTTCACTAAACTAAATTTTTTAGTTTTCTTGCCATTCTTATTATCCTTTTTACCTTCTTCGTTTTTCTTCTTTCTCATATATCTTATTCTCCTTGATTTTAGTATCCATTCTATTAGCAAAACCTGAGTTTATTTCTTAATAATCTATGCTATTTAGATATTTTTGAAATTCCTCTTTTTTCATGTACTGTGGACTAGGCATCTCAGGTATATTCTCAATATTTTCAATAATATTTGAAACAACTTCTAAGGCAATCCAATTAAAATTGGACTGTTTTTCTATTGTTTCATTTAGATTGCTCCACTCTGTAGGAATGGTATATGACGAATCTTCTGGAATTTGAGGATAAGTTCCTTTTTCAATAATTTTAGAAAGAAATCCGTATTCTCCATTCGGTAGTGTTAGTAATACATAACCAACATTTCTCTGGTATAACTTCGATTTTGTCGTAAATAAAACTTTTCCACCATTATTTTTTGCAAAATGATAGTGAGCTTCTAAGTTACCCAACTGAGAATATTTTTTCTCACCATCTCCCATATTCCACTCTTGAAATTTATACACAGCTATTTCTTCTGCCATGTTATTGCTCCTTTTGTATTGTTTTTTATCTATTTTAACACAAAATAGTACGATATGCTATACTATATTGATATTTTGGACAGTTAATTGTACTTAAAAAATCATATAAAGGATAGTAGAATAGTACAAAAGAGGAAATTGCGGATGGAAGCTAATCAATTACAAAAATACATAGCAGAGCGTATAAGAGAATGTAGAAAAGAACAGAATCTCAGCCAAGAACAATTATCCAATAAAGCCAGACTAGGTGTTAAAGCAATACAAAACATCGAGAATATGAAATACGATTTTAAAATACACACACTTGAAAAGGTTCTTACAGCTTTAGGCATGACCGTCGAAGACTTCTTTAATTTTCCACTCTCAAATAATTACGTCCCTATAACTACATTGATTGATAACATCTCAGATTTATCTCACACAAAAAAATTAAAAATAATTTCTTTGTTCAATGAAATTGTCAAAAATATAGATTAAAAGAGGAACTCTCAATGAATTCCTCTTTTTGTATGCTACTTTAGCTTTCCTTTGGTTAGTTTTATGGTTAATTTATGCCTTAATAATGTCATGAGTCCTTAAACTGTACTCCAAACACTCTAAGTATGAGTATCAAAAATCATCTCTTCTAACCTCGTTTTCTATCTTCTATTATACCAAAAAACTGCCCTCTCTCCTCATATGTAAAAAATATTCTAAAACCCATCATCATCTCTTGACGCTCTTTGTCCAAAGCAGTATAATAACACTTATTGAATTTTTTCAACAAAGGAAACAACTATGTTTACAAAATTAAAACAGACCTTTATCGGTCGGCCTCTTAAGTCCTTAACAGAAGGCGAGGGAGGGTTGCTGGGAAAAATGCAGGCACTGGCCATGTTGTCAAGCGACGCTCTGTCCTCCATCGCCTATGGACCTGAGCAAGTAGTCCTCGTCTTGGCTAGCCTCTCTCCTCTTGCTATATGGTGGAGCCTTCCCATCGGCCTCTTTGTTCTCCTGCTTCTGGCTAGTCTGACCGTTTCCTACCGTCAAATCATCCACGCCTACCCTCAAGGTGGAGGGGCCTATATGGTTACTCGAGAAAATCTATCTCCCCAACTTGGCTTGATCGCTGGAGGTAGTCTGCTGGTTGACTACATGCTGACCGTAGCAGTATCTGTTGCTTCTGGAGCTGATGCTATCACAGCAGCTCTCCCTGCTCTCCACCCTTACAACCTCCACATTTCCATTTTTCTGGTTTGCTTGCTCATGCTTTTGAACTTACGGGGCTTAAAAGAATCTGCCAGCTCACTGATGATTCCTGTCTATCTCTTTATCATCAGTACTGTCTTTCTCTTGCTCTATGGAATCTTTCAACTAATGACAGGTTCTCTCAGCTATCAGGCAACTTCACCTATTGGGCATGCTGTTCCGAGCCTGTCTATCGTTCTCATTCTAAGAGCCTTTACCAGCGGCTCTGCCTCTCTGACAGGGGTTGAAGCTATTTCAAATGCCGTTCCCTTTTTCAAGGCTCCAAAAGAAAAGAATGCCGCTCAAACCTTGACCATCATGTCACTGATTCTAGGATTTCTTTTTGCTGGTATTACCTTCCTAAACTACTGGATGGGGATTATGCCGCAACACGGAGAAACCATCCTCTCACAGATGGCTCAAGGCATCCTTGGCGATTCTTTCTTAGGTCACCTTGGCTATTATACCTTCCAATTCTCCACAGCCTTGATTTTGGCCGTAGCTGCAAATACTGGCTTTTCAGCCTTCCCTATGCTGGCCTACAATATGGCTAAAAACAAGTACATGCCCCACCTCTTTATGGAAAAAGGAGACCGCCTAGGCTACTCTAATGGAATTTTAACTCTGGCATTTGGGGCTATGATTCTTCTTCTCATTTTTAATGGTAATACCGAACGTTTGATTCCTCTCTATACTATCGGTGTCTTCGTTCCCTTTGCCCTTTCTCAGACTGGGATGATTCGCCATTGGAAAAAAGAAAAAGGGGCAAATTTCTTAAAACCTGCCCTTGCCAATATCCTTGGAGCTATCATTTGCTACGCTATCGTGCTAATCTTGCTCTTTTTCCGTCTCAGTGATATCTGGCCCTTCTTCCCGATTATTCTCGTACTCACCCTACTCTTCTTAGCAATTCACAGTCATTACCAAAAAGTAGCCCAACAACTGCGACTCTATGAAGGAATCGAAAAACGTACCTACGATGGCAATCTTGTCCTCGTCCTAGTAGGAAATGTTACCAGAGTCAGCGTCGGAGCCATTAACTATGCCCAAAGTATCGGTGACGAAGTCTTAGCCATACACATTTCTACAAAGGAAACAGCAGAGAAAGACCAAGAAATTCTCCAAGAATTTGCCGATTACTTCCCAACCATTACTCTGAAAAATATCAAGACCAGCTACCGCGATATCATTACCCCTACTGTCAAGTATGTCAAACGAATTTCCGAGGAAGCTCAGAAAAAGAACTATACAGTCACTGTCCTCGTCCCCCAGTTTATCCCTAATAAACCTTGGCAAAATATCCTGCACAATCAGATGAGTCTTAAACTCAAATACGCCCTTCGTTGGCACCAAGATGTCGTTGTCGCTAGCTACTCTTATCACTTAAAAGAATAAAGAAAAGGCCCTACCAGAAGCAAGAAGCGTCTGATAAGGCCTTTTTCTGAATCCAGCCACTATGCTTATACTCAATGAAAATCAAAGAGCAAACTAGGAAGCTAGCCGCAGGCTGCTCAAA
>CAURHZ010000033.1:0-9275 GCA_963524345.1 uncultured Streptococcus sp. | reverse complement strand
CTATTGGTCACAACCACTCCAGCCAAGACATCATTGTGGCCTGCTAGATACTTGGTTGCTGAATGAAGAACAATATCTGCTCCATCTTCGATTGGACGTTGATAGATTGGGCTGTAGAAGGTATTGTCCACCACCACTTTGGCACCCTTAGCATGAGCCAATTTTGCTAGTTTTTCGATATCAAATTCCAACATTAAAGGATTGGTTGGTGTTTCAATATAGAGAACATCCACATCCTTCTCTAACTCGGCAATCAACTCTTCTTCTGTATTGGCATAGGTAAAATGGAAACGGCCTTCCTGCTCCACTTGGTTAAACCAGCGGAAAGAACCTCCATAAAGGTCACGCACCGCCAAGACCTTACTTCCTACTGGGAAGACGCTAAAGGCCAGTACAATAGCTGACATACCTGAGCTAGTAGCTAGGGCATAGTCTGCTGACTCAATAGCCGCCAAGACTTCTTCCGCCTTACTGCGAGTTGGGTTTTTAGTGCGTGTATAGTCAAACCCAGTAGATCGACCAAACTCTGGATGCTGATAGGTCGTTGAAAAATGAAGCGGTGTCACCAAAGCTCCTGTCGCTTCGTCTGACTTGATACCCGCCTGGGCCAAAATTGTGTTGATGTGTAATTCCTTGCTCATACAATACCTCCAAATCTATAGTAACTATTGTACCACTTATTTTTATCAACTCATTTTCTTCTTTTCAAGAGCTAGTTATAGTTTCAAACTATATACTTATCGAGTAAAGCTAAAAAGAATCCAGAAAAGCTTCCAGATTCTTTTGTGAAAATGATTGCTAAGGTTTACTATGAACGAAAGAAATCGTGTTGGGCTAAATTGTCATAATGCTCTTTATTAAATTGATATTGGCCCACATGCTGACTAACCTGACCGACATCCACGGAAAAAATATAGACTTCATTTTGATAGTTCCAATTCAGCCTAACTGTGTTCAAGACTGTCTTATAAGTAAAATCTTGAACTTGATTCCAAGGCATCTCTACGACTTGATTAGAATGATTTTCTGTTACATCACTGATGTCCATCAAGTAGATTCCATTAGGTGTGAATGCCAGAATCTTAGGCTTCACACTCGACTGAACATAGTAAGTCCCTCCTATAATGAAGAAATCAATAAAGGATTTCAACCATGTCTTTTTCTTAAAAGCCATCAGAAAATTCTTTTGCCCTTCAATGTGGCAAATTGAGAGAAATGATTCAATCTGTTTTTCTGTTGCAAACTCCATAATAGCGCCCATGATATTACCTCCATAACGATTAGTAAACAGGCAGATAAAAACTCTTCACATAAAGAAGAACTTATCATTTGTTGCATTTTATCTTACTTTTCCAGTAAATGGCATCCCTCCTATAACATTACCCTAGCATGTGCATACTTCCATTAACGCTGGAAGAGACTTTCGAAAATAGTTTCTCACGTTTTTGTTATATTCATTATAACATAAATTTAATAAACCAATTAAAAAATGTAAGTACTTTTCTTCCAAATTTGCCATCATTCTATTAAAAAACGACAGCTTCTTTCGAAACCATCGTTTTCTTGAAAAATCCTTATTTGACATGTTTTGCCAATTCTTCTTGGGCTTTTTTATTGGATTCTTCTTTTTCTTTCAGCCATTTTTCTTTGGCTTTTTCATATTCGTCTTTTGTAACTGTCTTATCTTGTAATTTGAGGTATTTATATGATTCAACCCCTTTATTACCAGCCAATGAATATGGTGTTGAGAAAGGAACGATTTTTCTCAATGTTGGTGTGCCACCAAGTGAAACATTTGGAATTGCTAGAGAGCTATCCACCAACCAAGCTTGGGCATCAGCATATTTCTCATAACGTTTAGCTGGATCTTGCTCCTTATTAGCTTCTTCCAACATTTGAGTGTAGACATCCAGCCCAACAGCCTTAGCCTTGTCATTGGCTTCACCTGGCTCTATACCTAGATTTTGCATCAAACCACCAGAATTAACGTTAAAGACGTCAAGATAGGTTGAAGGATCTTGATAGTCTGCAGTCCAACCACCATTGTAAAGATCATAATCTTTCTGAGCTGCAGTTTGAGCGAGATAACCTGAACTATCATAGTCCTCTGTAGAAAGTTGATGAACATCAATCACAACATTATCTGCACCTAAGACAGATTCTATTGATTGCTTCATGGAATTGATTCCTTGAATTTCAGCCTTATTAGCCAAATCTATAGTTTTATCTAAGTGTATAGGGAATTGGACTCCTTTGGCTTGGAGTTCTTTCTTAGCTTCAGCAAATTTAGCTTTAGCTTTTTCTGGATTGTAGTATGGATCCTGGGCATCTGCAAAGTTGATTCCTTGCCATTCCTTACCGTAATTCACCATCTTAGAGGCTACTACTTCACCAAAGTCTTTTCCATTGATACTTACAAATGTTGGAGGAACGACGAGGTTACGCAAAATCTTAGTTGCACCCTCTTCTCCCTGAGATTGAGCCCCGTAGGCTGTACGGTCATAAGCAAAGTTAATGGCTTGACGGAAGTTTTTGTTAAGAACCGCTTCTTGTGTAGACTTCTTCTCAGCATCACTTGTTTTTGAAGTAAATTTATAAGATTTTCTATCCAAGTTGAAGTTTAAGAAGTAAGAAGTAGCATCTTGCATGCTATAGATGATATTGTCCTTATTCTTTTCTTTAATCCCTTCAAAACTTGAACTGTTCGGATAGAGACGAGCATAGCTATAAACACCTTCGGTAAAATTACGTGCTAACGCATCTTGGTCACTACCATCAAAATAAGTCAATTTGACATCATCTACAAAGACATTTTTAGCATCCCAGTAGTTAGGATTTTTCTTGTATTCGATGACCGATTTTGAAACAAAGGATTTCATCAAGAAAGGTCCATTGTACAAAATGCTAGATGGGTCTACCTTCCCAAAATCATCCCCTTTTGATTTCAAGAAATCCGCATTAACTGGGAAAAGAATGGTTGAAGTTGTTTTTGAGTTCCAGTAAGGTTCTGGTCGTGCCAAGGTATATTGAACGGTTTGGTCATCAAGAGCCTTGACTCCGACAGTTGAAAAGTCGCTTGTTTTACCAGTGATATAGTCATCTAAACCAACAACGGATTCTTGCACTAAGTACAAGGCTTCTGATTTTTTATCAGCCGCATATTTCAAACCAGTGACAAAATCTTGGGCAGTTACAGGAGCATATTCATCTCCATCTGCAGTATACCATTTAGCATCTTTACGCAGTTTGTAGGTATAGGTCAAACCGTCCTTAGAAACACTCCAATCCTCTGCCAAAGATGGGACATAGTTCCCATATTGGTCATTTTCCATGAGACCATCTACCAGGTTGGTCACAATATCAGTAGTTGTTGCACGGTTTTCTGCTAGATAGTTCAAACTAGATGGATCACTTGAATAAACATAATTATATGTTTTTGACCCTGTGCTAGAATTTCCACACGCACTTAACAAAATACCTGCACTTAACACGATACCTGCAAGTGTTGCATACTTGGCCTTAGACTTTTTCATCTCCAGAACCTCCTGATTTAAATATTTGTCTTATTATACATTATAGGTTTTATTTAGTCAATAGTTTTTTAAGAAAAATTAAATTACTATCTACAAATTATAAAAAATATAATACAAATTAATAAAAAAGAGAATAATTCAAGCATTTCATGATAGAAATATTCAAATTATCCCTTTTATTTATAAATATTTTTTAAGTTAACTTTAATTTGATTCGTAAGCGATCTGCTTGAGCTTTTCCAATCACCTTATCCAACAAACGGGTACGAAGACTCAAGAATCCGTAAACTCCTCCCCCCATGGCACCGACAAGAGCTACATATAGGAAACTCCACAAACGTCCACTTGGTTGGAAGACAAATCCTAAAATCCACTGCAATGTCCCAACTACAAGAAACATGAAAAGAGTTAACAAACTGATTAAAATGGTTCGTTTCAAAATCACCTTGCGCTTAACACCAGTTACCTTGCAAATGTCCCGATACATCAAAACATTAGGAATAATAAGGCCGATGGTTGTGGAAATCAAAGGTCCATAACTGTGAAAGAGAGCAATGGTTGGCAGTTGTAAGACCAGCTTGGCAATGGAACCATAGATAAAATAGAGAACGGCCTTGCGGTTGCGGAACATGGCTTGAAGCATTGGAGACAAAACCATGTACAAGCCTAAAATAGTAGACTGCAAAACTGCAAAGACAAACAATCCCATAGCCAAACTATCTGGCTTACCATAGAAGACAGTATAGAGAGGTTCTCCTACCATGACTACTCCAACCGTTGCTGGTAGCAAGAATAGGAAAAGCATAGTGATGCTGTCCTGAACTAGACGAGAAGCTGCCTTCAAGTCCCCCTTAACATAGTTTTCAGTCAAAAGTGGCAAACCGACACTCCCAATCGAAACTCCAACCGAAATCAAAATCATAGTGATTTTATTAGGATTGGCAGAGAAATAAGAAAACATGACAATTAAGTCTTCATTACTATAGTTTGTAAACCACTTCATGCTATTGATAAAGGTATTTTGGTCCAAGATTTGGAAAAGCTGGATAGCAGACCCTGTCAAGATAAAAGGAATGGCTTCCTTAATGGTGTCGACCAAAAGACGCTTGCTGTTTATCTTATCTCCTGTTTCAAGGACTCTTTTAAGTAATCCTTCTTTGGCAAGGAAATAGATCAAAACTGCAAAACTAGCTACCATGCCGACAAAGGCAGCAAAGGTGGATTGGGTAACCGCTGCTAGATAATCTCCTGAACCAATCTTCATAATGATAAAGGTAGCTAAAAGCATCCAGATAACACGAATGACCTGCTCAGCGATTTGGCTCATGGCATAAGGTTTCAGGTTATTCATCCCTTGGAAGAAACCTCGGATAACACTCATAGATGGGAAAATCAAGACCGCCCAAGCCAAGCTCTGCATGATTGGGATCAGGTCTTTCCCTACACCCGACAAGTCTGCTAGCCATGGAGCAAAGATATACAAGACTAAAGCAAAAACCAGACCTAGTCCTGTCATAAATCCTAAAAAGCTCCGAATCAGGGCAAAGCTATGCTCTTCTTCTCGCATGGTATTGTACTTGGCCACTTGCTTGGCCACCGCAACTGGAATACCCGCTGTTGAAACCAGCAAGAACCAGGCATAGATATTGTAGCCCATAGTAAAGAGACCATTTGCTGTAGCCGCATAAGAGCCCATCCAGATATACCAGGGGATAATATAAATAGCCCCGAGCAGGCGACTGATAAAGTTACTAGCCGTTAGCCAAGCAGTCCCCCGTAACATCTGGGCCTGCTGGTGATTGTTTTCGTTAGACATAGATTCCTCATTCAATTTTGATAACTAGGAAAAACTCCTTATTTTCCATTATAAACTTTTCCTTGTCACTTGTAAATTTACGACTTTCGGTTTACAATAGAAAGTATGATTAAGATTGAAACCGTATTAGATATTTTAAAGAAAGATGGTCTCTTCCGTGAGATTATCGACCAAGGACATTATCACTACAACTACAGCCATGTCGTATTTGACACCATCTGCTATGATAGCCGCAAGGCTAAAGAAAAGAGCCTCTTTTTCGTCAAGGGGGCTGCCTTTAAGAAGGAATTCCTGATTTCTGCCATCTCTCAAGGCCTCAGTTGGTATGTGGCTGAAAAAGACTATGAGGTTGGTATTCCTGCTATTATCGTCAGTGATATCAAGAAAGCCATGAGTTTGGTAGCTATGGAATTTTATGGAAATCCACAGGAAAAACTTAAACTCCTTGCCTTTACTGGTACTAAGGGTAAAACAACAGCAGCCTATTTCGCTTATAACATCTTATCTCAAGGGCATCGACCTGCTATGCTCTCGACTATGAATACAACTTTAGATGGCAAGACTTTCTTTAAGTCTGCATTGACAACTCCTGAGAGCATTGACCTCTTTGATATGATGAATCAAGCTGTGCAAAATGACCGTACCCACCTCATCATGGAAGTCTCCAGTCAGGCCTATCTGGTCAAACGTGTCTATGGTCTAACCTTTGATGTGGGAGTTTTCCTCAATATCAGCCCCGACCATATCGGCCCGATTGAACACCCTAGCTTTGAAGACTACTTCTACCATAAGCGTCTCTTGATGGAAAATAGCCGAGCAGTTATCATTAACAGTGACATGGACCACTTCTCTGTACTAAAAGAACAGGTAGAAGATCAAGACCATGATTTCTACGGTAGTCAGTCGAGCAACCAAATCGAGAATTCCAAAGCCTTTAGCTTTTCAGCTACGGGTAAACTCGCTGGAGATTATGATATTCAACTCATTGGACACTTCAACCAAGAAAATGCCGTTGCTGCTGGACTTGCTTGCCTTCGTCTCGGAGCTAGTCTTGAGGACATCAAAAAAGGAATTGCTGCAACCCGTGTTCCTGGTCGTATGGAAGTCCTCACTCAGAAAAATGGAGCCAAGGTCTTCATCGACTACGCCCACAATGGGGATAGTCTGAAAAAACTAATCAATGTTGTAGAAACTCATCAAACTGGAAAAATTGCTCTGGTTCTGGGTTCGACAGGAAATAAGGGAGAAAGTCGTCGTAAGGACTTTGGCCTCCTCCTTAATCAACACCCTGAGATTCAAGTCTTTCTGACTGCTGATGACCCCAACTACGAAGACCCAATGGCCATTGCAGATGAAATCAGTAGCTACATCAATCATCCTGTTGAAAAAATTGCGGATCGCCAAGAAGCCATCAAGGCAGCTATGGCTATCACAAATCACGAATTAGATGCAGTTATAATTGCTGGTAAGGGAGCCGATTGCTACCAAATCGTCCAAGGCAAGAAAGAAACCTATCCAGGAGATGCAGCCGTCGCAGAACGTTATCTATAAAAAAATCAAGGGAACTATTCCCTTGATTTTTTTAGTCTTCTTTCTTAAATGAATTTTTAAGACCTTCAACGGCACCTTCTACAGCACCTTTAACGTCTTCAACTACTTCTTTTGCCTTAGCAACTGTCTTTTCTACAGCGCCTTCTGCTTCAGTCTTGCTATCTCCAGTAACTTTACCAAATCCTTCTTTGATAGAGCCTGTTGCTTGTTCCAATTTGTTTTCAAGTGACATATGATTGTCTCCTTTAATTTTATTCCGATATGTGTTACCGGTTACATATAGTTTATACCGAATACTAAGGAAAGTCAAATAATGTGCTCAGAAACAAGAAATCAGTTCAAGTAGAAAGTTAATCTTTCCTTATCAAAATTGATAGCCAACTCATACTTTCCATCTTTCTTTTGGACAATATAACCTAGGACAACTAAACTGTCCACAAAGATATCACGGCGTTTCTGCATGAGCTGGTCTTTTTTGAGAAATTTTAGCAAAAAAGTTGTCATGTATTTGAGAGCATACTCAGAATTAACATCTCCCAAAATGTCGTAAAGTTCCTGCTGTTTTTCTGTCAAAGGATACTGATGTTTGACCTTGTAGAAATAATTGGAAAGGGTCATTTTTGATCTCGAAAAGTCTGTCTTTTCAACTAAAATAGCTGCATTGGTTTGATTTCGTAATTCTGTCTCAAAACGCTGCTCTAACAAGGCTTGATAGACCGGACTATCTTCTTTGACAAAAATCTCTTGATCCAGTTCGAGACTATCGAGTGATTCAAGCATAGGAAGATTAAGGTAATAACGCTTATTTTCTCGTAGAATCAAACCTGCCTTTATATACTCTTCCATGAGTTTATCAACTGCAACATCTGGAAATTGAGCCTTAATTTCTCGCAAAATAACATCCTTATGCTGGTCCAGATAGCGGATCAATTCTCTAAAAAATGGCTGTCTCGTCAAACGAGATGGATTAAAAATCTGAATCATGAAGATTCCTTTCTTTACATTCTAACAGAGGCGATGCTGCCAACTGACTGGGATTGGTCCCAGCTTGGTTCAGAGGAACAGGCAGACCTAGTTCTCTATAATACTCTCTCCAAAAATCACTAATCTCCTGCTCCCTATCTCCAAATTTCATAGGCATGGTTTCAAAAATCGGTAGGATTTCTGCCATGTACTGGGAACAGTAAAAACCTTCTCCATCTGGATAGAAAGAATCATTGTAGGGTGCCCCTAGATGTTTGCAAGCTTTTTCCTTCACAGACTGGATATCCATTTCTGGGTAGACATAGAGGTCGTACAAGTGATTGGACTCAAAGAAGTCTGCCGGTTCTTGACAGACAACACCAGCCTGTCCACTAGCGTGGTAAATCATCCCATCCAAACAAATCGCAACATGGTTATAGTTGCCTGTGGAAGTCTGGATGGCCTGCCCCATATCTGACTCATCTCTCACAAAAATCAAATCGCCATTTTCTAACATGCTTCACTCCTAGAAAAAAAGGAGCCGAAACTCCTTTCGATATAAGTCAAACTAGCCTTTCCTAATTTGAATTAACACTCAAACTCTTAAGCATTGAAGCTTTCAGTCAATTGAGGTACCACTTGTTTCTTACGTGAAACAGCACCAGCAAGGAAAGCATGGTTGTTTTCAAGTTTGAAGTTGAAAGCCGCTTCAACCTTGTCCATATTGGCACCAAGAGCCAAGATTTCTGAGTTTGAGTTGACGATATCTGTAATCATCAAGACAAAGTCAGAGTAACCGTTTGCTGCGTTAGCAGCTTGCATTGCAGCTTCAATTTCTGCTTGACGTTCCAAAACTTCAGCGATGTCAACTGTATTTACTTGAGCAACACGGACATTATTTCCGTTCAATTCAAAAGTCTTAGCATCGATGTCAATCAATTCGTCAGCAGATTTGCTAGCCAAGTTTGTACCAGCTTTCAACATAGCCAGACCATACTCCTCCAATTTTACACCAGCTAATTCAGCCAATTCAGGAGCAATGACTGTATCTGTTGGGTGTGTTGTTGGTGATTTCAAAAGAAGAGTGTCTGAAATCAAACCTGAAAGCATCAAACCAGCAATCTCTTTAGGCACAGCTATACCATGTTCTTTGAACATACGATAAACGATTGAAGACGCTGAACCAACTGGCTCTAAACGCATGTAAAGTGGACTTGCAGTTTCAAAGTTAGCCACACGGTGGTGGTCTACAACACCATAAACTTCTACTTCAGCGATATCTGATACAGATTGTTGGAATTCATTGTGATCAGTCAGGATAACTTGCTCTGCTCCTTCTGCTTTAGCAGAAGTGATAACACGCGGTGCTTCCACACCAAAATAGTTCAAGACAAAGGCTGTTTCTTCATTTG